>CAITUY010000103.1 GCA_903895695.1 uncultured bacterium | reverse complement strand
TAGCATACTTCAGAGGCGTGCCGGTCGTTCGGGCGATGCGATCGAGACGCTGAACCAGGCGATAAATGCAGGGTGCGAGAACCAATCCGCTCGCCTGGATCATGTGCGCCTGTTGCTGGAGGCCGGTTACCACGAAAGAGCGATCAACGCCGCGCGAACGTTGGTTGCACAAACTTCAGGGTCAGCCGATGCCTGGATCCTGCTGGCCAATGCCGTCGCGTGCGTGGGGGATTGGGAGCGTGCAATTGAGGCACTCCACGAGGCAGCAAAGATTTCGCCTGGGTCGCAGGCCGTCAGGATTGGATTGGGTCGCGGAACGTGTCAACGACTTTGATACAGCCGGGTTCGGAATTTAAGCTCTGCTGTTTTGTGTTGTGTCGGGCTGAGCGCGATTTCGCACAGACCCTTGCCTTTCAAGGATCGGATCGCCGTCGTGCGTGGGTCCGCGCGGCGTTACGTGACGGATCGCAGTGGAGCCGGCCCATGAGGCGTAGTGCAGATGGCGGCGGAGACTGTCGATACCGGTCACGAGGCCAGGACGGAGGAAGGCACGAGACGTTCCGTTCGATAATCTCGAAAGAACACGAGCCGGTGATCAGACGGCGCTTTTCGGCGTGGGCGGGTTGATCCATGTGGCAGTTGGCTTTTTCGGCGGCAGTGGCGATTTTTTGACGAAGCGTTCCGGATTTTTCCGGAATGCCTGATCGAGAGTGACCTGACGGGCCGCGTGAACGGCTTCGATCTGGCCGTAATGCACCTGATCCGGGGTCATCAGGCCGATCCCGGCATGATGATGGTCCTTGTTGTACCAGTCGAAGAACGCGCGGCAGAAGCTTCTGGCATCCTCGATGCAACCGAAGCGTTTCGGGAAGCGCGGCTGGTATTTCAGCGTTTTGAAGTGGCTCTCGGAGAAAGGATTGTCGTTGGACGTGTGCGGCCGGTTATGCGACCGGGTGACGCCCAGGTCCGCCAGCAGGAACACGGTCGCCTTGGCCTTCATCGGTCCGCCGCGATCGGCATGAAGCGTGAGCTGGCCGGGCGGCACGTTATGTTTTTCCAGGGCGTCCTCGAACAAAGGCTGGAACAGCGTGGCGCTTTCAGCATCGGCCACGCGCCAGCCCACGACGCGCCGGCTGAAGATGTCGAGGATCACGTAGAGATAGAAGTAGGACCACTTCTCTGGTCCCATCAGTTTGGTGATGTCCCAGGACCAGACCTCGTTGGGCTGTTCCGCCAGAAGTTCCGGCTTCTGGTAAGCCGGATGGCGTAACTGCTGACGACGCTCGCGAACCTCGCTGTTTTGGTCGAGGACTCTGTACATCGTGCGGATCGAACAATGATAGACGCCCTCATCGAGCAAGGTGGCGTAGATTTCCGCCGGCGCCTGGTCAGCGAAGCGCGGCGCATGCAGCAGATCCAATACCTCCCGCCGTTGAGGCCCCGTCAGTGCCCGGGCCGGTCTTGGTCTGGGACGCGCGATTGCTGGTGGCGCGCTCAACCGGGCCCGCTTTCTTGCCACCGTGGCACGCGAAACTCCGGTCGCGGCGCAAATCGCCGCGGTCAGGCCGGTGTCCGGTGGGAGGACCGCGACAGCGTCGGTCAAGGCACGCCGCCGTCCGGCGTCATCGGAATGCCCAGCAGGTCCGCAAGTTTTTTTTGGACCGCGATAATGGCGTCAGCACGGGCCAGGCGTCGCGTCAGATCGGCGTTATTCCTTTGTAAAATCGCCAGCTTTGCCTCAAGCGGGTGCGGCTTATCAGCTTTCGGGCCGCGTTTGGCCGGGGTCAGCGCACCCAATGTCCCAGCATCGCGTTGACGGCGCCAATCACATAGCGTGGAGGAATAGACGCCTTCGCGGCGCAGGATCGCGCCGATGCCCCTGGTCTCGGCCGCGCGATCGGTTTCCGCGAGGATGCGTAGTTTGTCGCGGACGGTGAACGTTCGCCGACGCGGGCGGGCGGATAATTCGGACGGCGCCGCGGCAGGTGCCGCCACGATCGTCGGCCTACGGCCTCCGTTCATGGCGGCACCTGCCTCAGCCTCGTTCTGTGTGGGGAGCATGGGCATCAGCGAGATGATCCTTCAGCGCCTCAGGGTCTAAACTCCCGGGGGGTGGATGTCTCACTGTTGTTGGCACGGAGGGCGATGTGTCAAAATACCATTCATGTCCAAAGAAGTCACGACGAACACCACTATAGACAGAAATCCACATTTGTTCGGGCGGACCGACGTTACGGCACGTGATGACCATGAACGCGGTGTATCAACTACCTTTCGGCAAAGGCAAGCAGTTCCTGAGCGGCACTGGCCCACTTTCGCAGTTTGTGGGCGGATGGGAACTGGCGGGCATTGCCAGCGCGCGTACGGGGCTTCCGGTGAATATCACCGTGTCGCGGGCGGCGACGGCGCTGCTGGATCAAAACACCTCCGGACAACGCCCGAACCTGGTGCCCGGCGTGCCGATCTATGCCGACAACCAGACCATCACAAACTGGTTCAATCCGGCGGCATTCTCGGCGCCCGCCAACCTCGCCTGGGGTAACCTGGGCCGTTACATCGCCAATGGACCCGGCGCTTATGAGATTGACTCGTCCCTGCAGAAGCGTTTCCACTTGACCGAGCGGGTCGCCATCCACTTCCGCGCGGCCGCCTTCAACCTGCT
>CAITUY010000102.1 GCA_903895695.1 uncultured bacterium | reverse complement strand
CCATTCTCATCACCCCAAAATGGTTCACGAGGTACACCCACGCGCCTGCCAACGCTTTTCGCGTTCAGGAATACTCTTTCACCGCCGCGGCTGTTGCGTGAGACGTTCATGGAGAATCATCGTTTATAAACGGGCTGCTAGGGCAAACGCAAATAAAAAAGGCATGCGGGCCCTCGCGGCCCGGCATGCCTTTCGGTCATCCGACGGTTTCTGGTGGCTCGGCTACACCTGGTCGTAGGTCGTCAGCCGGCGGTACCAGATGTTGCGGAAACGCACGGGATTGCCGTGATCCTGCAGTTGCAGCGGCCCGACGGTCGGCTGGGGAACGTAGGGAATCACGGTCCGGTGCGTGGTGGGGCCGATCAAGGGCTGGGCATGGTGAACGAGCACCCCGTTGTGGATCACGGTCAGTACGGCCGGGCGGATCAGGCGGTTGTCGTCGAAGCGCGGGCCCTGCCACACGATGTCATACGTCTGCCAGTCGCCCGGCTTGCGGCAGGCGTTCACGAGTGGCGGGTACTGGCCGTAGATTGCCGCGGTCGTGCCATCGGCGTAAGTCGCGTTATTGTAGCAGTCGAGAACTTGGATCTCGTAGCGGCCCATCAGGAATACGCCGCTGTTCCCGCGGCCCTGGCTCTCGCTGACGATTTCGGTCGGCGCGGCCCACTCGACGTGGAGCTGGCAGTCGCCGAACTGATCGCGGCTGAAGATGTCGCCTGTCTGGGGCGTCACTTCCATGTAGCCCTTCTCGAGCTTCCAGCCGCAGGGCTTGCCGTCGCGGTGCTGCCAGCCGGAGAGGCTCGCGCCGTCAAACAGGATCACGGCGTCGGAAGGCGGCGTGCCCGCTTTCTCCTGGGTGCTTGCCGAGGGAGGCGTCACGATGCGCGGCCAGGGCCGCTGGTTGTCGTGGACTTTGAAGGTGCTGCCGGGAATCAGGGGGGTATCGTCGTAACCGGGGCGCTGGGTTTCTGCCATGGCTGGATCTCCGTGAAGTTTCACTATCCGCTCCTCGGGACGGCTGCACGCGCAGCTCCCGATTCGCGGGCTGGGGGATCATACATCCAGCCGGGGCCATGCGGTCAAGCTCGACCGCGTCAGTGTCGGGGGCCATCCTTCCGGGGAAGGGCCGAGGCCCGGCCGATGGTGGCATCGCCCAGTCGGTCGCGCAACGAATCTACCGTGCGGTTGAGCCGCTCGCGCTTCGAGTCTGCCGGCCCCGCCGCATCCGCGAACAGGTCGAGTTGTTGCCGCGGTTCGGCCTGCAGCCGGCTGACCCCGAACCCCACGAGGCGCACCGGCTGGTCGATCGTTTCGGCCTCGAACAACCCCTCGGCGGCGGTGCGGAGGCTGAAATCGTCGCAGGCTGGACTGGCGAACGGTCGCTGCCGGGTGATCGTCTCGAAACCTTTCCAACGCAGCTTCAGCCGCGCCACCCCCGCGTAGCGGCCGGCCTTCCTGAGCTGCCGCCCAACGTCATCCACCAGGTCCATGAGCACGCCGCGAATGACGTCCTTCGATTCGCAGTCGACGTCGAACGTGTACTCGCGGGAGATGCTCTTTTCCTCGCCGTCGAGTTCCAACTCGCGGTCATCCTCGCCGCGTGCCAGCCGTTTGAAGTGAGCGGCCGCGTCGCGGCCGACGAGGGAGCCCAGTAACGCCGGATCGGCCCGCTGGATATCGCCGATCGTCCGGTAGCCGGCCGCCTCCAGCTTCGGCCGCGTCACCTTGCCGACGCCCCACAGGCGGCCGACGGGCAGGGGCGCCAGGAACGCCAGGATTTCCGCGGGGTCTTCCGGCACGAGCGTGAGCCCGTCGGGCTTGTCGAGGTCGCTGGCGAGCTTGGCGAGAAACATGTTGTGGGCTACGCCGACCGAGGCGGTCAGTTGCGTCTCGGCGCGGATCGCCGTCTTGATCTGCCGGGCGATGGCGGCCCCGTCGCCGAAGAGGGCGGCGCCGCCGCTCACGTCGAGGAATGCCTCGTCGAGCGAAAGCGGCTCCACGAGCGGCGTGAAGCGGGACAGGATCGCCGCAATTTGCTGTGAGACCTCCACGTAGCGCGCCATATTGACCGGCACGAATACGGCGTGCGGACATCGCCGACCGGCTTCGCGCGACGGCATGGCGGAATGAATGCCGAACCGGCGCGCCTCGTAAGAGGACGCCGCGACCACGCCGCGCTCGTTTGGCCCGGCCCCCACGACCACTGGCCGCCCCCGGTATTCGGGATGGTCACGCTGCTCGATCGACGCATAGAACGCGTCCATGTCCACATGGAGAATGATCCGGTGCACGCGCGGATTCTAGCAGCCTGTTGAAAGACGCGCGCTACACGATTTCCGGCTCGCGAGGACGCTCGCCCATGAAACAAAGGCGTCTTGAAACTTTGGGTGGGCGAGCGTCCTCGCGAGCCGAGTTCTTCAACGGGCTGCTAGCACGGCAGTGGTCCTTCGCGGAAGCCCTCGGGCGTCTCAGACTGCTCTATGCACACTGATCTTGCGGTTGTCGACGATGACCAAGGGTTTCATCCGTACTTGGCCCGCATCTCGCGAACCACTGCATTGGCAGGGATACCCTTAACACGGCCCAGCCTCGATATCGCACACGCGCCGCTCAAGTTCCGCACCCCAGTCTGGCCCCAGATCACCATCGCTCGCGCGCCCCGCGAGGAATTCGACAAAATCCAGCACTTCTTCCTGCCGCTCAGGCGGCAGTCGCTGCACTCTGTCCGCAATCGTCTCCGCGACCGTCATGATGGTTTCCGCCTGCGCCGCTGATTCTACTCTCCGATAGCACATTTTGCCAGCAGGTCGAACGGGATTTTCATGCCTCCCGACCCGCTTCGGTATCGAGTTCATCGAGTCGGTTCAAGATAGTCACGATGGTGGCGTTATCAAGCAAGGAGTCAGTCTCAGAAGGAGTTGGGGCCAGTAACCGCGACGTACGGATGTCTACGAGAACGACATGGCAGGTGATTGTGATTTGGGATGGCAGGTGGGATCGCGGAAGGGGGAAGCGAAACATTTTCTATTTTCGCGGTCTGACCCTGCCGCCCCTCAGAGAACGTCGGGCTAACCGGCGGCGCGTCAGCGACGTGTGTGGGCGGGAAGCGTCACATCGCAACATGCAACATTTCACCTACCCGTCTTCTCGCACTGCCGCACCATACGCACCTCAATTGTTATTTGTTGATTCCGCTGAAAAAGTCCGGCTCGGCACTGGGCCTTCGGCCCGGCGGCACACGCGGTGCAGGCAGGGGCCTTGATAAACGACGGCACTGTCAGGTTAGTACTGCAACGGCCTGGTCCGAGCAATTCGATTTCAACGGTTT
>CAITUY010000101.1 GCA_903895695.1 uncultured bacterium | reverse complement strand
TCATGGGCGACCATTTTGGGTTCGTTGACCCGGAGCATCCCAACGATGAACTCCCGCTTCACAACGTCTATATCTCGCCGCTCTATATGGCCACAACGCTCACCACCGTCAGCGAGTACTGCAAGTACTTGAACGCCGCGCTCGCCCAGGGCCTGATCGAAGTGCGTTCGAACATTGTGTATGCCGTCGGCGGCACCGACGATTACTTCTATTGCTACGGAGCGTCCAACTACAGCCCGGTCCAATACGCTGGCGGCGCCTTCGCCGTGCTCAACAACCGCGACCTCCATCCGATTACCAGCGTGCGCTGGTTCGGTGCCATCGCCTACTGCAACTGGCTCAGCATGACCAATGGCTATGTGCCCTCCTACAATCTGAATACCAGCGACGTCAATTTTACCAACAACGGCTTCCGTCTGCCGACCGAAGCCGAGTGGGAGTACTGCGCACATGGCGGTTTGACCAATCCCTACTGCATGTTCCCGTGGGGCACCAACAGCAACCCGGATGGCACGTACGCCAACTGGGAAGGATCCGGCGACCCGTTTGAGACCGGATCATACCCCTTTACTACTCCGGTCGGCTTCTATAACGGTGCGCTCCGCTCCAAGTCCGACTACAACTGGCCCGGCAGCCAGACCACTTACCAGACCAGCGACGGCTCCAATCCCTTCGGTCTCTACGACATGGCCGGCAACGTCTGGGAATGGGTCAACGACTGGTACGCGAGTGACTACTACGCCACCTGTGTCAGCAACAACATCGTCACCAACCCGCCCGGCCCGGCGACCGGCACGATCTTCGCCGACCATGGCAACATGGCCTGGCGGAACATGCGCGGCGGCACCTGGTGGAATGGCGGCGGACAGACCAACCTCGGCTACAGCCGTGTCTCCAACCGCGACCCGTCCTGGTCACTCGGCGGCTCGCCCGACAGCAATCCCAACTCGCCCTGGTTTCAAGTTGGATTCCGGGTCATGCGCCCGGACCGCACCACGCAGACGGTCGGCCTGTTCCTCAATGCCACCAACGCTTTTCCTGGTTACACGCTGATGTCGCCGATGCAAAGCACCAACACCTACCTGCTCAACAACGCCGGCCAGGTCGTCCACAAATGGACCAGCCAGTATCCTCCGGGCCGCGCCGATTACCTGCTATTGAACGGACACCTCATGCGCGAGTGCTCAGCGCATTCCATCATCTCCACCGGCGGCGGCGAAGGCGGACGCCACGAGGAACACGACTGGGCCGGGAACCTCGTCTGGGCGTTCGATCTCAATACCGCCACAAACATGTCGCACCACGACTTCAAAGTCCTGCCCAACGGCAATCTCATCATGATTGTCTGTGAGGTGAAGACCTATGCCGAGGTGCTGGCGGCCGGATTCAACCCCGCAATCCTCGACACCTCCATCACCACCACCGGTGGCTTCATGTTGCCGGATTATGTCGCCGAGGTGCAGCCCACGCGTCCCTACGGCGGCATCGTCGTTTGGGAATGGCACGCCTGGGACCATTTCATCCAGGATTTCGACAGCAGCAAGAACAACTACGGCGTGGTCAGCAACCACGTGGAACTCATCAACCCCAACGGCACCGGTATGATGATCCAGCAATTCTGGAACCACATGAATGCCATCGACTACAATCCGCAACTCGACCAGATCGTGTTGAGCGTCCGCGGCAACAGCGAGCTCTGGGTGATCGACCATCAACTCACGACCGCCCAGGCCGCCGGACACATCGGCGGACGCTACAACAAGGGCGGCGATCTGCTCTACCGCTGGGGCAACCCTGCGCAATACAAATTGGGCTCGCAGGCCAACCAGATGCTCTGGCAGCAACACGACGTGCAATGGATCGCGACCAACTGCCCGGGCGCCGGGCACCTTCTGATCCACGACAACGGCATCGGCCGCGGGTACACTTCCATTGACGAAATTGTCCCCCCCGTGGACAGCGCCGGCAACTACACACGCCTCGCGGGCACCGCGTTCAGTCCCACGAGCCTCTATTGGACCTACCAGGCCAGCCCGCCGACCAACTATTACTCCTCCGAGATCTCCGGCGCTCAGCGCCTGCCCAACGGCAACACGCTCATCTGCGGCGGCATCTTCGGCAAACTCTTCGAAGTGACCACCAACGGGCAGACCGTATGGCTTTATCTCAACCCCGAGACGACCGCCCCGCTGTCCCAGGGCACGCCGATTCCGGCCGATGCACACATGTCCGGGCAATGGTTCAACGAGGTCTTCAAGGTTCACCGCTATCCAACGAACTACACCGGGTTGGCCGGCAAGGATCTTACACCGCGCGGAACCGTTGAAACCTACACCGGCGCCGCCACCGACACCGTCGGCCTCGGCTTGCCCGATATCTGGGTCCGGGCTCACTTCGGCAGCCTCTCCGCCGTCACCGCCACCAGCAGCCACTCCGGCAATGGGTTGACGGACCTCCAAGAATACCAATATGGCCTCGACCCCACTCAGTGGTCGACTCTTAGCAATGGCATCCCCGACGGCTGGGCCATTGCCCACGGTTTTGACCCCACGCTGGCCGCCGTCGCGGATCTGACCAATCTCAACGGATATACAACGATTCAGTCTTACGTCGCCGACCTCAACCCGACGAACCCTGCGTCTGTTCTTGGCATCATCAGTGTCACGGCCACAAGCAACGCAACCCGGCTCACCTGGATCGGCGGCTCTAACGCATGGCAATGCGTTGAATGCTCTCCGGACCTCGCGGCCCCGCGATGGAGCGCCGTCTGCACAAACACCCCGCCCACCGGCATCACGAACTTTGCCGTGCATACCGGCGCCGCCGCCAGTAACCTGTTCTACCGAATCAAAGCCTGGAGATGACTGGCCCAAGGACAGATGATGACCGCATTTCAAGGTAGGGCGAGGGCCTCCGGCCCCGCCGCAATAGTGGCGAAACAATCACGGCGCGGCGAGGACGCCGTCGCCCTACCCTGAGTTCGCGAAAGCAACGAGCATGAGCATGACTATTAGTCGAAGGAAGTTTCTCCGCGCGCTCGCATCCGCCCTGGCCCTCGTCGGAACGGGAACGTTTGCGCAGAAAGACGGGCCTGGCAGACGGGGTGGACTGGGCGGCCGACGGAAACGAACGGGGTCGGATTACGCGCTCCCGGCCGACTTGGTCGAGTTCGCGCTATTGTCGCTCGTGCTGGGCCGCGTTAGCGACCGGTCGGTTACCGTGAGTGCTCTGGCGAAGCAACCACTGGAAGGCTATTTCGAGTACGGCACAGCTCCAGGCAAAGATGCGCATAGAACGGCAACACTCCTCTTTCCAGTCGGCGAACCCGTGGAAACGGTGTTCGACGGCCTGCCGCCCAACACTGAATGCTTCTACCAACTTCACTATCGTAAGCCCGGTGAGCCCGCGTTTGGCGTGCGGCCGGATTGCCGTTTCCACACGCAACGGGCCCCCGGCAATACTTTCACCTTTGGCATTCAAGGCGACTCGCATCCGGAGCGCCCCCAGATGAACGATCCGGACCTATACGCCCGCACCTTGCTCGCCGCGGCCGCTGACAAGCCCGATTTCTACATCTGCATGGGCGACGACTTCAGCGTGGACACGCTTGATACAGTGAACGCGGGCACGGTCGCCGAACGTTACACGCTCCAGCGCCCCTTTCTGGGATTGGTCGCCCAATCCGCGCCGCTCTATCTGGTCAATGGGAATCACGAACAGGCGTCGCTGTATAATTTCAACCAATCCGACGTCCGCCACGACGTGGCCGTCTGGGCCCAGAATGCCCGCAACCGCTTCTTCCCAATGCCGGCGCCCGAGGGGATCTACACCGGCGACGCCGAGCCGGTGAAGTCCATCGGATTGCTGAAGGACTACTATGCCTGGACGTGGGGCGACGCCCTCTTCGTGGTCCTCGACAACTACTGGCACTCACCTGCCATGGTCGATCATGGATTCCGGGCACGCGATGAAGGAAAGCAGGGCCGTGACGGTGACAAGGATCGCGACTGGTGGGGAATGACGCTCGGCGACGCGCAGTACCGGTGGTTCAAGCAAACGCTCGAACAGAGCAAGGCCAGGTACAAGTTCGTCTTTGCTCATCACGTCCTCGGCACAGGCCGCGGCGGGATCGAGGAATCGGACCTGTTTGAGTGGGGCGGCCGGAACCGGCACGGGGACTGGGAGTTCACCCAGAAACGGCCAGGCTGGGAACTGCCCATTCATCAACTGATGGTGCAGCATGGCGTCACGATCTTCTTTCAAGGACACGACCACCTCTACGCGCGCCAGGAGCGAGATGGTGTTGTCTACCAGGAAGTCCCGAACCCCGCCGACCAAGGCTATGTCGCTTACAACCAGGAACACTATCGGTCGGGTGTGACGCTGGCGAACTCGGGCCATCTGCGCGTGACCGTGTCAGCCGAGGAAGTGAAGGTCGATTACGTACGGTGTTATTTGCCCAAGGACGAAACAGACAAGCAAAAGAGTGGCGAGGTCGCACACAGTTACACGGTCAGGGCAAAGGCGAGCCATGCGTAGCAAACCAAGACGGGCTGCGCCCGAAGGGCAAGGTAGGGCGACGGCGTCCCCGCCGCGCCGCGACAGTCGTGCAACCGGAACGCCACAAACACGGCGCGGCGGGGACGCCGTCGCCCTACCCAATACAAATGCGCAATCGGTCAGCCGCGTATGCTTGATGGCAATCTTGCTCACCGCGTCAGGAACGCTGGCGGTCGGTGAAGAGCCTGTAAATGCCCGTGCGCATCGTACGCTAGGGCCGACCAATTCTTTCAACGTTGTCGTTCCTGCGCATCCGTTCGATATGATCCTGGCCCGGCCCGAAAGCAACTCCATGACGGTGAGCGTTCTGGCCTATCATGATCTGGAGGGGTTCATTGCTTACGGGGCTCCATCGGCGACATGCGCCAACCAGACCGTCGTGCAGCAAGTTAGGCAGGGTACGCCCGCCGAGTTCTGCATCAACGGCCTTCAGCCCAACACCCGTTATTACTACCACCTCCGCTCCCGTGCCCCGGGAGGGAAGGGTTTCGATAACAGCGCCGAATATGCCTTCCACACCGCCCGCGCCCCTGGCGCCACATTCACGTTCACTATGACCGCAGATGCGCACCTGGACGAGCACACCAGCGCGGAGGTGTACGAACGGACCCTCGCCAACATCCGGACCGACAATCCCGATTTCCACATCGATCTTGGCAACCTCTTCATGACCGACAAGCACGCCACACGCGACGAGGCCGCCGCGCAGTATGTAGCTCAACGCTATTACCTCGGGCTCATCGGATCTTTCACGCCGCTGTTTCTCGCACTCGGCACCCACGACGGCGAAGGCAGCCGATACGACGATGGCTCGGACAACTGCCTGGCCGTGTGGTCGAATCTGATCCGCAAGCGTTACTTCCCCAATCCCGTTCCAGACGCCGTCTATACCGGCAACAACACACCGATGCCCTACCGCGGCCTCCTCCAAGACTACTATGCCTGGGAATGGGGCGACGCGTTGTTCGTCGTGCTGGATCCCTTTTCATACTCGATCCGGCAACGCGGCAGTCGCGCCGGTTGGGACTGGTCTCTTGGCAAGGAACAGTATGAATGGCTCGGGCACACGCTCACGCGAAGCCGGGCCAGGTTCAAGTTCGTTTTCACTCACAATCTACTCAGTGGCGACCGGGCGGCCCGCGGCGGCGTTGAAGTCGCGGCCTTCAATGAGTGGGGCGGGAAGAACGCGGATGGCAGCGACGGCTTCAAAGAACACCGACCCGGTTGGGATGTACCGGTCCACCAACTGCTCGTGCGCAACCACGTGGCAGCCGTGTTCAAGGCGCACGACAACTTCTTTGCACGGCAGGAACTCGACGGCATGGTTTACCAGATGATTCCCCAGCCAAGTTTTGCCGGCAATGACCGCATCCGCGACCTGGAGGCCTATGGTTACAAGCAAGGCACGTTTCTCGGCAACTCGGGACACGTTCGCGTGACCGTCGCGCCGGATAAAGTGACCGTGGATTATGTCCGTTCGCGAGTGCCATCGGACGAGACGGAACAACACAAGAATCGGGAGGTCACGTGCCACTACACGATTCCGGTCACACTATGAACCGCACGACATCGGTATTCTTGGCCACCCTCCTGGTGGGTTCAGCGTTTGACGCTCAACGTCCCTACGTCATCGTCGGCACCGGCCAGACCCATTGTTACGACAACCGCGGCGAGATCACACCGCCGAAACCCGGGCAACCGTTCTACGGCCAGGACGCGCAGCGACCGGGGCCGCTGCCGGCTTACAAGGGCAACGGAGACGGCACGGTGAGCGATCTCAACACGGGTCTAACTTGGGTGAAGTCACGCGGCGAGAAGATGACCTGGGATGACGCCATTGCGGGCGCGCCTAAGTGCCGTGTGGGCGGGTTCAGCGACTGGCGGATGCCGAGCATCAAGGAACTCTACTCGCTCATTAATTTCGAGGGCGGCTGCGCCGGTACTGTGGAGAACTCCAAACCGTATCTCGACACCCGGTTCTTTGACTTCGTCTATGGCGACGAATCCAAGGGCGTCCGCATCATTGACTGCCAGGACTGGTCCGCCACGCCGTATGTTGGGAAGACCATGACCGGCAACCCCACCGTCTTCGGCGTCAATTTCGCCGACGGCCGCATCAAGGGCTACCCGAAGGTGCGCCCCGGTGGCGAGCCCGGCCGGATGTACGCCCGCTACGTCCGCGGCAACCCTGCCTACGGCACGAACGATTTCCACAACAACGGCGATGGCACCGTCACCGACCGTGCGACCGGTCTGATGTGGCAGCAGGCCGACAGCGGCAAAGGCATGAACTGGGAACAGGCCCTCGCCTATGCGGCGGGCTGCAGACTGGCGGGCCACTCCGACTGGCGCCTGCCCAACGCCAAAGAACTCCAGAGCATCGTGGACTACACCCGCGCGCCCGCCGTCACGCAGTCGCCCGCAATCGCGCCGTTATTTCAAGTTACCCCGCTTGGCGATGGCGAGTACCCCTTCTTCTGGACCAGCACGACACACCTGGACGGTCCGCCCGACCGGCGCGGCGGCGCGGCCGTCTACATCGCTTTCGGGCGTGCCACGGGCTGGATGCAGCCGCGGGGTGGGGGCGGGCCTTCGGGTATGCGGGGATCGGGGCGGCCGCCGCCCGACGGTTCCGGAGCCTACCAACTCCTCGACGTCCACGGCGCCGGCGCCCAGCGCAGCGACCCCAAGGCCGGCGACCCGGCCGCTTTCCCGCACGGCCGCGGCCCGCAGGGCGATGTCGTGCGCATCTACAACTTCGTGCGGCTCGTGCGGGATGCGGCGGGGAGGTGAGTCTGGTTCATCCCGCCGTGACCGTCACAAGGCTCATCGTGTCGTTGCCGAAGATGTCGATGACTTTGACGGCGATGGTGTAGCGGCCGGACTTGGAATAGGTATGACTGGCTGACATCAAATCCAAGTCGCGGTTCTGACGGGTCCGAAAGCTTTGCCATTGGTTCTCGAAGATGTAGGCGCCGGTCCACCGCTCCTCGAAGTCGATGAATTCCCCGTCCGCCTTGACCACGCCGGGTAGTTCGCCATCCACGCCCATGCGTTTGGGAACCTTGACGATTTCCTTGCGGCTCTCGTAGTTGAAGTCCACGGCCCAGTAATCCACCCAGTCGGTCCATTTCTTCGTGAGCACGTCCCGGGTGATGATACCGTTCTTGTCCTTGTTCAACTTGATGAGTTTGCCCGCCTCACACACGACCTCGCTCTTGCCTTCCTTCAAATCGGCGGCAATGGCATCGACAAGGCCCTGCGAGTAATAGACCGAGAAGTCCGTGAGTTCGACCGCCAACTTGAGCGGGTCCTTCTTGTCGTAACGCGGCGTGACCTCGATGTAGGCCACGTCGTGGAACCGCACCTGCCCCTTATCCACCGCGCGCTTGTCGAAGACTTCCGGCGGGATGGTCTTGGGCGCGAGGTCGATGCCCTTCTGCTTCGCCTCGTCCAGCACGGCGGGGAACAGGCCCATCTCGAACTCGAACGCCAGCACGTCCACGCGCGACGCTCCGCGCTTGCGGCATTCGGTGATGACCTCCTCCACGAACAGGCGCCCGACGGGCAGGTTGATCGGACCCACAACCACGAGCCGACCGCTGTTCTTGCCGTGGAAGAAACTTGGCTCCGCCAACGGCTCGGCGCGGTAGGCGCGCAGGATCAAGTCGCGAAACTCCTGCTCCTTGCGGGCCAGGGCTTGTTCCTTCTTCTTGCCCGTGAGCCGGCCGGCGATGTTGAGATACGCCTGCCGCTCGTAGCGGCCGAGATTGAGCACCTCGAAAGCACGGAACGCTTTGCCAGCCGTCTTCAACTCGCGCTGCACTTGGATCAACCGTTTGCGCGTGGTATGGATGCCGAACTTGCCGAGATCCGTGGCGATCCATTTGCGGCCGAGTTTCTCGGCCACAGCGGCGGTCGTGCCGCTACCGCAGAAGAAGTCCGCAACGAGGTCGCCCTCGTTGCTGCTGGCATCCAAGATGCGCTCCAGAAGTTCAGCCGGCTTCTGTGTCGCGTATCCGGTATCTTCAATCGCCTGCGAATTCACTTCGGAAATGTCCACCCATATATCTGTGATGGCTTCACCTTTTGCTTCATCGAGATAGCGGATGAGGCCAAGTTTTCCAGACGGGTAGTCATAGATTTTTCCCTGCTTCCGGAATTCAGCAATCGAAATTGCAGAATAGTCGCCGATGGTGTCGATGCGATACACCCGACCGGCCTTATCTTTGTAGGTGAACTTCGATTTGATGTATTCCGCGCTGTATTCCTTGAACTGTGGATTCCAACAGTAGTTCGGTGAGCGCGAGTAATAGACAATCGTGTCGGAGCTTTTAGCGTATTGCCGGGAAATCGCTTTCGCACCACGCGGCGGTTGCCTCTTCCAACGAATCTCGTTGCGGTAGTAGCCAGAACCAAAGACTTCATCAAGGACAATGCGGACAAACGAGTTCACCCGCCAATCGCAATGCACGTACACACTTCCCTCACTATGCATCAAATCCCGCATGAGGATGAGCCGTTCGTAGATCATGGCGATGAAGGAATCCGCGCCGCGGCCCCAGGTATCGCGGTAGGCGATTTGTTCCAAGAGGTTGGGTTCCTTGTGGAAGGTTTCGCCGCCGATCTCGATATCCATGCTGAAGTCGGCGCCGACGTCGAAGGGCGGGTCGATGTAGATGAGTTTGAGGCCGCCGGCGTCCTCGATCTGGCGGCGGAGCGCGCCGCTCTTGAGCGAGGAGAGGATGAGTTTGTTGTCGCCCCAGATGAGTTTGTTGGTCCAGCCCTTGACCTGCCGTCCGCCGGTATCGAGTCCGAGTTCCTCGTCGTCCTGCTTTTCCTTGCGAGGTTCGTCGATGTGTTCGAGGGTCTGGAAGGGAAGGATGGCGGTGCAGACCTCGCGGGTCTTGCCGTTCCAGACGAGTTCGACCTCGCGCTTGTCGGCGAACAGGAGGAAGCGATACTTCTCCGGCAGCGGCTTGCCGGCCTTAATCAGCGCGATCAAGTCGCGCTTCTCGGCGTCGGAGAGGTCGTAGGCGGCAGAACCGCGGATGGACGCAGATGAACGCGGATTGGGTTCGGCTGGGAGGTTCTTCTTATCGGTGTTCATCGGCGTCTATCCGTGGTTCGTTTTGACCACACGTTTCCATTCCAGTCGGGCGCGACGAAAATTGAGAATAAGCCCAACGGGGTGGCCGGTGATCTTGAGGTAGTTGAGCATCTGTCCAAGTTCATGGTCTGTGATGCGCTCGATGACCTTGGTATCCACCACTACACAGCCAAAGGCGATGAGATCGGGTACGTATTCACCCACTTTGACCGTCTTGTAGAGGACTTCGTAGCGCCGCTGTTGTTCACATCTGATGGAACGCAGGTGGAACTCAACGACGAGCGCGTTTTCATACGGCTTCTCTAGCAGTCCGTGACCGAGTTCATTAAGGACATCGAAAGCGCAGCCAATGATGGTCTCGGTTTCCGACTTCAATAAGAGATCGGACGAACCGCAGAAGGACGCGGATTGACGCGGGTTGACTGCAGAGAATGACGTTTCCATCTTATCGGTGTTCATCGGCGTCTATCCGCGGTTCGTCCCGTCCCCTGCCAGTCGTTGCGCTTTCTTCGCTCTTTGCGTGAGGGCGAGGTAGTTCTCGCTGGTGACGACTTTGCGGCCGCTCTTGTTTTCGAGTTCGCGTCGGGCATTGCCGGCAACAGTACCCCCGGAACGGGCGGCTCGCTTGTTTTGCGGGAAGCCCTGAGCGTCGCGGTTGCGGGCGATTTCGGTGGTGGCGGCCTCGCCCAGCATGGAGAAAATGAGTTCGAGATCGGTCATATGGTCGCGGAGATTCTCGCGCTTGAGGCGTTTGAACTCGGCGTATTGGGTGGGCGTCAAACCAAAGGTGGCTTCGGAGATTTCAGCAGTGAGGATGGAATACTCACGCTGTTCCCTGACCCCCCGCTTCTTCCACTCGTCGGTCAGTTCGTCACGAATGGCGATAGAGCGCATTCGTTTCTCGATCCAGTCGTCTGAATAACCTTTGGCCTTGTAGATGGCGCGGGTGCGTTTGGCCGCAAGTTCGGGGTCTTCAATCTCCTGAATCCGCTCATAGCCGACCTTGGCGAGCCAGCGTTTGAAGGGTTCGGCTTTTGGGCTGGGGATGGATTGGATCAGGCGAAAGACGCCCTCGGTGTTGGCACAGAGCATCAGTTGCGCGCCGCCTGAGCTTCCCCCCATCAGTTGGACAACTTCAGGGCTGAACTAAGATACAATGTTGGCTCGATATTCCTATGGTTTTGTTCCCTCCTTTTT
>CAITUY010000100.1 GCA_903895695.1 uncultured bacterium | reverse complement strand
GAGCGCGACCGTGCGGTCACTGCGCTCATCGGCTTTGGCAGCGCCAGTGCGCACGCCCTTGGTTTTTAGATCGAGCGCGTCGGGCTTTGTGCCCTTGCGGAGTTCAACCTCGATGTAAGTGCCGGTCGGCGGTTCCAGCCGGTCGTCTGCCGGTCGGTGCTGATCTGAAAGGGCTAGGTCCCGTGGACACTTATCGCAGCCACAACACGATGGCGGCGAGGGTGACGACGGCGAGGTAGTTCCTGGCGGTCTTCTCGTAACGGGTTGCGACCCTGCGGAACTGCTTGAGCCTTGAAAAGCAGCACTCGACGAGGTGGCGCTGAGCGTAGAGGTGCTTGTCGAGCGGGTGCTTCTGGGCGCGGGACGGGTTGTTGGGGATGACCGCGAGAGCGCCCTTTTGGGCGATGGCCTGGCGGAAGTGATCGGCGTCGTAGGCGGTGTCGGCCATGACGACTTCGGCGGGCAGACCTTCGATCAGAGGGCCGGCCTGAGGCGCGTCGCCCTTCTGCCCCGCTGTGAGGGTGAACTTCACCGGGCAGCCCAACCCTCTGACGGCCATATGGATCTTGGTGCTCAGGCCGCCGCGCGAGCGGCCAATGGCCTGATCTTCAGGCCCCCCTTTTTAGCGCCAGCAGCATGCTGATGGGCGCGAACGATGGTGGAATCGACGATCAGGTACTCGAAGTCCGGGTCATCCGACATCGCCTCGAAGATGCGCCACCAGACGCCCTTGGCGCTCCAGCGACTGAACCGTCGAAAGACGCTGTTCCAGTCGCCGAACACCTCCGGCAAATCCCGCCACGGAGAACCGGTGCGGACCAGCCAGAGAACGCCTTCGACAAACATCCGGTTGTCGCGGCCCGTAGAGCCCTTCTGGTCCGGACGGCCGATGATCAGCGGCGCCATCCGCTCCCAGGCCGCGTCGTTCAGCACCAGGCGATCCATCACACCCAAGACTGCCTCCCAAAAAGCAGTCTTGAATCACGCTTCGGCCTCAGCGGGAATCCCTAGAGTCCACAGCTCCTAGAGCTTGCGCAGCCACAGGGACGCGCCCGGGCTGTAGAGAAACTGCGGCTTGGTCTTCACCAGATCGGGCGCCAGGATTCGCATACCGCTGTTCGAGAACAGTATCTCGTAGCGCGAGTTGTTCATCAAGAAAGCGCGCAACGCATAAGCCTCATTCCACGACCATCCGAGCGCGACCCATTCCGGAGGGTATTCGAACGGATAGTGGATATCATGGATGTGGATGACGACGCCGGTCGGCAGCCGCGGGAAGATTTCAAACAGATAGTAGCAGACGTCGCTGGCGGTTTTCAGCACATGACTGGAGTCTATGAACAATATGTCGTCCGCCTGCAGCTCGGTGAAAATCGCCGCGTCAACATCCTGCAGGCAGCGGCTATAGACGGTGACGCGCTCATGATCCGTATCCCGAAGCAGGCCATAAAGCCGCTGCGGCTCCGGGTCGATGAACACCAGCGCGGTATCGGGCGCGTCGGGGCGATCGAGGGCGTCCAGGATGCAGGCCGACGAGAAACCCGATCCGATTTCGATCAGGCGCCGTGGCCGGAAAGCCAGCACCATAGTCTGGAGCATGACGGCGTCGGCTTCCGGATAGAAGTCGTTCGGATAGTGATATCGCCGGCCGCCATCGGGTTGAGCCGAGATGTCGATCGAATGAATGATGTCGGCGTGGTCGATCCAGAACCGCTTTTGGGCCTCGATGTCGAAGTCTAGGTCCAGGAGTTGTTCGGGTCTCACAGTGTGCGGGGGGCGTAGGCCGACGGCCAGTTCGCCATTGGCCATGGGCGAATAATAGTGGCCGAGGGGAAAGTACGGGACGGTTTTCGGTGGCGCCTTGGCGCGTCCTTCGTCGCCGTCGCGGAACATCGCGTCCATCTCGTCGTACGACAGGTCGCGGGCTGCGGCCACCCAACCATCGACCTCCCCTTGG
>CAITUY010000099.1 GCA_903895695.1 uncultured bacterium | reverse complement strand
TCTCTCATTCCTGCCAAAAGAATCAGCCATACCTTGGAGCCGGCGGTCTCCGCCGGTATCGACTGGTTTCGACCCGGGGACTGCCGGCGGAGACCGCCGGCTCCAGAGTGCCCACGCCACGCTCCGGCATGCATCCGCCGTCTTACGCGTCCAGCGCGGCCCGAATCTCGCGCACCAGCGGCACCAGGCGGCCTTCGGCGCCGGCCTTGACCAGCGCGCTGCCCACGACAACCCCGTCGGCATGCGCCGCCACCGCCCGCGCCTGCGGGCCGTCGCTGACGCCGAACCCCGCCGCGATGGGCAGTCTTGTGTGCCGGCGAAGCCGCTTCACGTGCTCCGATAGGTCATCCGCCACGGCCGAGCGTGCGCCCGTGACACCCTTGACCATGATGTAGTACACGAACCCGCCGGCGTCCTTCAGGATCAATCCCATCCGCTCGTCCGGCGTGGTCGGCGCGATCAACGGGATCAAATTGAGGTCATGCCGCGCCAGGCTCGCGCGCAGCTCGCCGCTCTCCTCGAACGGCAGATCGACCACCAGCAAACCATCTGCGCCGGCTGCCGCGGCCTCGCGGCAGGTCGTCTCGTAGCCGTGAATGAAAAACAGGTTCACGTAGCCGAACAGAATGATCGGGTTGGCGTAGTCCTTGCGAAGGCGCGCCGCCAGTTCAATCGTACGGCCCAGCGTCATGCCCGCCGCCAGAGCCCGCTGACCGGCCGCCTGGATTACCGGCCCATCTGCGGTGGGATCCGAAAACGGTACGCCCAATTCCAGCACGTCGACGCCATTATCCAGCGCCGCGCGGGCCAACTGCTCCGACGCCTCGAACGTCGGGTCGCCTGCCATCAGGAAGCCCACCAGCGTCGCCTGGCCCGCCGCCTTGCGGCCCGCGAAAGTCTCTTGGATACGGCTCATTACGATCGCCCCGCCGATGGGTGTTCAGTGTTCAGTGTTCGGTGTTCGGTCCACGGATTGCTGCAAGCACATCCCTCTACACCACAGTCGCAACGTCGAGTCGTCGTCATAGATCGGTCCCTTCACTCAATTCCTGAACACTGAACACTGAACACCGCTCGGAGGTCCCTCCGCTCCGCCCTGCCCCTCGCCCTCACGCCTTCCCTGTCTCGTGCTCCAGCACGTTCTCCAGATCCTTGTCGCCGCGACCCGACAGGCACACGATCACGGTCTTGTTGCGCCCCAGCGCGATGGCCTGTTTCTTCGCCTCGGCGAGCGCGTGGCTGGACTCGAGCGCCGGGATAATGCCTTCTAGGCGCGCCAGTTCGTGGAAGGACGCCACGGCTTCAGCGTCGGTAATGCTGTTATACACGGCCCGCCCGGAATCCGCCCAGAAGGCATGTTCCGGCCCCACCCCGGGGTAATCCAACCCGGCGCTGATCGAATGCGCATTGAGGATCTGCCCCTCCGTGTCCTGCAGCACGTACGATTTGCTGCCGTGCAGGATGCCGCGCTGGCCGGCCCCGATGCTGGCCGCGTGCTTGCCCGTGGCAATTCCATAGCCGGCCGCCTCGACCCCGACCAGCTTGACGCCGGCGTCGCCGAGAAAGGCAAAGAACGCGCCGGCCGCGTTGCTCCCGCCGCCCACGCACGCCACGACCATGTCGGGCAGGCAACCGGCCTGCTCCAGCATCTGCGCCCTGGCCTCAATGCCGATGACGCTCTGGAAATCGCGCACCATGACCGGATACGGATGCGGCCCTGCCACGGTGCCGATTACGTAGAAGGTCGTGTCGACCGCGGCCACCCACGCCCGCAGGGCCTCGCTCATGGCATCCTTCAGCGTCCGCGTTCCGCTGCTCACGGGCACGACCCGCGCGCCGAGCAGGTGCATGCGCTTGACGTTCGGGGCCTGGCGCCGGATGTCTTCTTCGCCCATGTAGACGTCGCACGCCATGCCGAAGCGCGCCGCCACGGTCGCGGTCGCCACGCCGTGCTGGCCCGCGCCAGTCTCGGCCATCAGCCGTTTCTTGCCCATCCGCCGGGCCAGCAAGCCCTGCCCGAGCGTATTGTTGATCTTGTGCGCGCCCGTATGGTTCAAGTCCTCGCGCTTGAGGTAAACCTGCGCTCCGCCCCAAGCCTCGGTCAGCCGCTCCGCGAAATACAGCGGCGACGGCCGCCCCACGTAGTGCCGCAGCATGGAACGGAAATCGGCGTCGAAAGCCGGGTCGGCCTTGGCCGCCGCATACGCCTTCTCCACCTCGATCAGCGCCGGCATCAGCGTCTCAGCCACGTAACGCCCACCGTAAGCGCCGAAGTGCCCGCCCGCGTCGGGAACCTGTGCCGGCGGCCCGCCTCCCTGCGGGGCCGGCGTCTTCGTCGACCTCTTCTTCGTCGATGCCATAGTCATCCTTCCCTGTCCGCCGCGGCCTCCCGCGCCCGGCGCACAAATTCTTCCACCTTCCGCACATCCTTGCGGCCCGGCGCCTGTTCCACGCCGCTGGAAACATCCACACCGAGCGGACGCACCGCGCGGATCGCCTCGGCCACGTTATCCGGGGTCAGCCCCCCGGCCAGCATCACCCGTTGCTCCCGCGCCAGTGCCGCGGCCGCGCCCCAATCGCCCTGCTCGCCGGTGCCGCCGTAGTGCGGCGACGGCGCATCGGCGACATATCGTTCCGCGTTCCATGCCCCGGGCGCCGGCTGCCACACGGCCTCCTGCCAGCGCACCGCCCGCCACACCGGCCACGCCAGGCCTGCGAACGCTTCGGACGGCTCGTCGCCATGGATCTGCACGGCGTGCAACCGGCACGCACCCGCTATGCGCTCGATGGTCTTCCGCGCCTCGTTGACAAACACGCCGATTAACCTGGCCTCGCGCGGGAGGGCGTCCGCCAGACGCGCCAACTGCGTCGCCGTAATCCCGCGTGGGGACTTCGGATAGAGCACGAAACCCAGAAAATCCGCGCCGGCCTCCAACGCCGCCCGCGCATCGTCCAGGTTCGTCAGTCCGCAGATCTTGATGTCAATCATGGTTCCAGTTTGCCCGTGTTCCTCGTGTGGACCGGCGGATGAGGACATCCGCCCCACATCATAGGCCCCAATGTGGGGTCGACGTCCTCGTCGACCATCCACCTTCCACCCTCGCCTCACCCCATCAACCTCTTCAGTGCCGCACCCGGCGATGCCTCGCGAAGCAGCGACTCGCCGACCAGGAACCCTTCATATCCGGCGGCCCCGAGCCGCTTCAGGTCCGCTGCCGTCTTGATCCCGCTCTCGGCAATACACAGGGCATCGGCCGGCAGCAGGTCCACCAGTTCCAGCGCCACGTCCAGGTTCGTCGTCAGGGTCTTTAGATTACGGCTGTTGACCCCCACAATGGCGCCGTCGCACGCGAGGGCCGTGTCGAGTTCGGATACTGTGTGGACCTCGACCAGTACCTCCAGCCCCAGCTCAAGCGCCTCGCGATGCAGCGTCCGGCACTGCACCGGGTCAAGCGCGGCGACGATGAGGAGCACCACGTCGGCGCCCCAGGCCGCCGCTTCCACGAGCTGGTAGGCATCGCACATGAAATCCTTCCGCAGCACCGGGAGTTCGACTGCTGCCCGCACGGCCCGTAGATCCGCTTCGCCGCCCAGGAACCGGTGCGGCTCGGTCAGCACCGAGATGCCGATCGCGCCGGCCGCTTCGTATTCCCGCGCGATCGCGGCCGGATCGTATTCCGCCCGCAGCAGGCCCGCCGAAGGACTCGCCTTCTTGACCTCGGCGATGACACGCGGCGGGACCCAGGCCTTCAGCCGGTCGATCAGGCTATGGTGCTGCCGCCCTTCCGCCGCCAGCAATAGATCGCGGAGGGCGATGCGGCGCCTGGCCTCGGTCACGTCGCGGCGGCGCTGCCCCATGATGGCCGCCAGAATGTCGTGGCCGTCCCCTGCGGCTTGCTTTGCCCTTGCTTTCACCGGCTCACTAGCCCTCCTGGGTCTTGCGTACCAAGCCGTCAAGGGCCTGTCGGGCCCGGCCGCTGTCGATCGACGCCTCGGCCGCCTTGAAACCGGCGTGCAGGTCGGCGGCCTTGCCGCCCGCCACAATCCCGGCCGCCGCATTCAGGCAGACGATGTCGCGACACGGACCTTTTGTTCCGGCCAGAACGTCCCGCAAGATGGCGGCATTCGTCGCCGGATCACCACCTTTCAGGTCCTCGATCTTGGCGTATTGCTCGATGAACGTCAGCGGGTCGAATTCGTAGGTTCGCACGGTGCCGTTGCGCAGTTCGCTCACCCGGGTCGCGGTGGTGGCCGTGATCTCGTCCATGCCGTCGTGTCCGTGCACCACGAACACACGCGTGCTGCCGAGGCGGCGCAGGACCTCGGCGAACACCTCTGTGAGCTCGGGCGCAAACACACCCAGCACCTGGCATTTCGCACCGGCAGGATTCGTCAGCGGCCCAAGCATATTGAAGATCGTGCGAATCCCAAGCTCCCTGCGGGGCCCCGCCGCGTGCTTCATGGCCGGATGCAATTTCTGGGCGAACAGGAAGCCGATGCCCACCTCGTGGAGGCCCTCTTCCATCACCTCGGGGAGCGCGTCCAGGTTCACCCCGAGCGCCGCGAGTACGTCGGCCGAACCGCACTGGCTCGTGATCGCGCGATTCCCGTGTTTGGCCACCGGCACGCCCGCGCCCGCCACCACGAACGCCGCCGTGGTCGAGATGTTGAACGTCCCCAGCGAATCGCCGCCGGTCCCGCACGTGTCGACCACCGGCTTGCCGCGGGGATCCACGAACACGGCGTGCCGCCGCATGGAGCCGGCCGCGCCGGCGATCTCCTCCGGAGTCTCGCCCTTCATCCGCAGGGCGGCCAGAAACGCCCCGAGCTGGGCCGGCGTCGCCTGCCCATCCATGATCGTGTCAAAGGCCACCCCGGTCTCGGCTTCGCCGAGGTTCTGACGCTGGATCAACTTTTGCAGATACGCTTTCATGGCATAGCTCCACAGGTAGGGCGAGGGCCTCCGGCCCCGCCGTGCCAGTAACGCAACGATAACGCGACCGGCACGGCGCGGCGAGGACGCCGTCGCCCTACCAAGAATCGGCAAGACTCTGTCGCGGGCCGTTTACCCCGAGCATCATGCCCAGCCTCATCCATGGCTTCCACCCACCCGCGAGGCCGCCACGATATCCAAAAAGTTGCGCAACAGCCGTTTGCCCGAGGGAGTCAGGACCGACTCCGGATGGAACTGCACGCCGAAAGTCGGATGACTCGCGTGATGCATCCCCATGATCTCGTCATCCTCGCTGAACGCGTCCGGGATCAACTCCGGCGGCAAGGTACCGCTGAGCACGGCCAGCGAGTGGTAGCGTCCGGCCGGGAATGGGTTTGCCAGTCCCTTGTACAGGCCCGTCCGGTCATGCCGCACCTGCGACACCTTGCCATGCATGATCCGTTTCGCGTTGGATACGGTGGCCCCGAACGCCACCCCCAGCGACTGGTGCCCCAGGCAGACGCCCAACACGGGCAGCCGGCCGGACAGGCGGCGGATCAAATCGACCGAGATGCCGGCCTCGGCGGGGGTGCAGGGGCCTGGCGATACCACCACGGCGTCCGGTTTCATGGCCTCCACCTGATCCACTGTCACGGCGTCATTCCGGAACACGCGGATATCGGCCCCCAGCGACGCCATCATCTGGACGAGGTTGTAGGTGAAGGAATCGTAGTTATCGATGAGAACGATCATGATGCGCTCCGTTCAGCTCAATTCCAGGCCGCGCGCCGCCAATTCCACGGCCGTCTGCATGCCACGCGCCTTCTGGCAGGTCTCTTGATACTCCTTGACCGGATCTGAATCATACACGATCCCCGCCCCCGCCTGCACGGCGACAATGCCGGCCGCTACTTCGAGCGTGCGAATGGTGATGGCCAGGTCCATGTTTCCGTCGTACCCCACGTAACCGACCGCCCCGCCGTAGGCGCCGCGCGGCTCGGGCTCCAGCTCGTTGATGATCTGCATGGCGCGGATCTTGGGGGCCCCGCTCAGCGTGCCGGCTGGGAACGTGGCCTTGATAACGTCGTAGGCGTCGAGCCCGCGCCGCAGGATGCCCTCGACATGCGAGACCAGATGCATCACGTGGCTGTACCGTTCGATCACCATGTAATCGGTCACCTGCACGCTGCCCATCTCGGCGATCCGGCCGACGTCATTGCGTCCCAGATCCACCAGCATCACGTGCTCGGCCTTTTCCTTCTCATCCGACAACAACTCGTCAGCCAGCTCGCGGTCGCGCGCGTCGGTCTCGCCCCGGGGTCGCGTGCCGGCGATGGGCCGCAGTTCCACGCGGCTGCCGGTGAGTCGCACCATGACCTCGGGCGACGAGCCCACCAGGGTCTGGCCGCCAATCTTCAGGAAGAACGTGTACGGCGACGGATTGAGCAGCCGCAGCGCCCGGTAGAGTTGCATCGGGTGCACGGCGCTGCGGGTGCTGAATCTCTGGCTCAGCACAACTTGGATGATATCGCCCGCATAAATGTAATCCTTGGCCCGCCCGACCATGGCGCAGAATTCATCGCGCGTCATGTTCGATTCGAACCGCACGTCACCGACCGGGGGGGCGGCCACAGGCTCGGGCGGATGCCCCAGCGTGTCCTCGATGCCCTCGATTTCCGACACCGCGCGGCGGTAGGCGGCCTGGGGAGAGGTCGATTCCGCCGGCTTGGTGCAAACGACAATCTTGACCGTATGGCGTTTGTTGTCGAATACGATCAGGCGATCAGCCAGCACGAAACGGCTCCTCAGGCGCATGCCGGCGCTGCCCGGTTTCGGCGCGGGCATCCGCTCGAACTCACCAATGGCCTCGTAGCCGATGAAGCCCACGGCGCCGCCGATGAAACGGGGCAGGCCGGGCACAGAGGCCACTCGCGTCTTGCCGAACACCTGACGCAACCCTTCCAGGCCACCGCCCGGCGCGCGATGATCGACCTCGAGAAGTGGCCTCGGGTCGACCCCCACAAATGAGTAGCGGCCCCACGTCTCGCCGCCCTCAAGACTTTCGAGGAGAAACGCATTCTCGCGGTTCATGAACCGCTGCAGCACGGATACCGGGGTATCCAGGTCCGCCAGCACTTCCTTGTACACCGGCACGACGTCATGCGCCCCGGCCAGTCCGACATAGTCGCTCTCTATCGGGTAGATCATGTTTCTACGTATAGAAACACTGGGGGCAAAAGTCAACAGCATTTTTTCAACGCAAGAACAGATCAGGAGGGGCGAAGGGAGCATCCCAATTCTAGATGAGTCGCCTCTTAGGTAGGGCGACGGAGTCCTCGCCGCGCCGTGCCTGTAGCGCAAGTGTCACGGCACTGCCGCGGCGGGGCCGGAGGCCCACGCCCTACCCATCCAGGTCGTAGACCACACGTCAGCCTGTAGTCTGTCTACGCCCGCTGCGGCTTACCGGGGATCAAGCCCGCGGCCAGGCCCAGGGCCAGGCCGCCGCCATGTGCGAAATTCGCGATGGGACCGAACCACCCCGTGAAGCACAACGCGAACCACGCCATCATGAGCCAGACCGTCTGCTGATCGATCAGGAAGCCAGACCAGGGTTCGCGCTTGGACTTGACCCAGATGTAACCGAACAATCCGTAGACCACGCCCGACATGCCCCCGAATCCCGGACCGGAGATCACGTATTGGGCCACGTTCGAGAAGGTCGCCAGAGCCAGCACAAAGACTCCGAAGAACAGGCGTCCTTTCAGATTCTCGATCATGCCGCCCAGGTCTTTCAGCCACAGCATATTGAACAGCAGGTGCAACGGCCCGAAGTGCAGGAACACGGGCAGCACGATCCGCCACGGCTCGTTGGCGAACGCGGCGGGACTCATCACCAGCCGCCCCACGACGCCGGTGGCTTCACCGAATTGCGCCCAGAGCGTCAACGCCACGCTGACAGTCAACAGCATCAACGTGACCGGCGTCTCGAACAGCCCGGGCATCTGGGCCCACGTGCGAGGCATGGCCACTTCGGCGCTCGGGGCCGGGACGGCCTCTACCTTGGCCGCCTGCGCTTGAACGGCCGCCTTGAACTTGGCCTCATCCGGCTGCGACGCAAAGGGGCCAAACTCGGTCTTGGCGCGCGGGACTGCGTCCTCGTCATAGACCCAGACGGCGAACCCGTCGCGCTGCTCGCGGACTTGGCTCCCGATCCCGAGTGAGAGGAGATAATCCCGAAAACGCTGCGCCAGCTCAAGACTGGGTATGATGCCGACTTGTCTCATGATTTCCTGTCAATAAATAGCGCCTTAGAGCATACCCGTTTCCCTAGAAAAAAACAAGAGTCAGGATTCGGCGAGTAACCCCGACGCGACCTGCAGAAGGTGGCCGAGGAAAAAGAACACGGGTCTGTTAGTGGTGGAGGATGCGGGGGTCGAACCCGCGACCTCTTGAATGCCATTCAAGCGCTCTACCAAACTGAGCTAATCCCCCACTGGGATCGGTCAAACAGGGGGCGGATGCTGCCCGATTTGCGGGCGAGTGTCAACCCTTGTTCGCTGATCACGTGAAAGCCGTTTCCACGATCTCGAGCAGCAGGTGCAGGATCACCTGATGCGCTTCCTGGATTCGGGCCGTTTCCTGGCCCCTGACGATGATCTCGAGGTCAGCCTGGCCGGCCAGCTTGCCGCCGTCCCGCCCGAGCAGCGCCACGATGACCAAACCCTTGCGCCGGCCCTCCTGCAGGGCCAGGCGCAGGTTCTCGGCATTGCCGCTGGTGCTGAAGAGCACCAGCACGTCGCCGGCCTTGCCCAACCCCTCGACCTGCCGCCGAAAGATCTCGTCGTAACCATAATCGTTGCCGATACACGTCAGGGCCGTGCAGTCCGCCACCAACGATACCGCCGGCAGCGAGATGCGGTTGGCCTTGAAGCGCCCCACCAGTTCCTCCGCCATGTGCAGCGCCTCCGCCGCACTGCCGCCGTTACCCGCGGTCAGCACCTTGTTGCCTGCCCGCAGGGCCGTTACGAACGCCTCGCCTACCGCCGCGAGCCGGCCGACATCGGCCACCAGGCTTTCGATGGTTCGCGCGCTGTTGCGGATGCTGGTTTCAAGGGCGGTGCGATCGGCAATGAAAGCGGTCATGGGTACCTCGTCTCTGCTGAATCACTCGCATCATACCTACGCCCATACCGCCCCTCAAGCTCTGACACTGAACACCGAACACTGAAACCTCCCTCCTCAGACTTGCTTCTGATTCGGGAAACCGTGCTATAATGCGCCCGCTTCAAAGGAGATGGTATGAATTTTTCTTCGGATGGCATTACCCTATCAGGCAAGGACTGATGGGGTAGACAGGTTACAGGCTGAATCTGTCGTGTGAGGCAATGACCTCGTAAAGGAGATTGGTCAGACCTGTAGCTGGAGCG
>CAITUY010000098.1 GCA_903895695.1 uncultured bacterium | reverse complement strand
CGCCGTTCGCGAACGAGGCCGCATACATCCGGCCCCCGCTGGTCACGCACGCCAGCCGCACCGGCCCATACCAGAACTCGACCCAGGGCGCCTGGCTCCGATCCGGCGCGCCCACCGCCATGCCCGCGACGGTTAGGCTGCCATCGACCTCCACTTGCAAGACCAGGCCCGTGGCCGCGAAGGTCAGGCTCAGCGTGCCCGTCTGGTCCAAGGGCGCGTACGCCAGGGTCGCCCTGGACTCCGACACGCCCGGCGCGACCTCGTTGAAGCTGTGGGTCACCGGATTGTAGGAGTAGAGATCCAACGGCTCGTCCGGTCCCTCGTTCCACTTCACCACGTAGGGCAGGCCGCCCGTGATCGCCGGCACGGCCCCACTGCCACCGGTCGGCGGGGAGACGTACTCGGCGTCCATCACCTGTTCGTCGGTGAAGCCGCCCTCGATGTCGCGGCTCGTGCGCGAGCGTTCGCTGACGGTCACGTGGTAGTACGTCTCCCGATGCCAGTCCGCGCTGTCTTCATCCTTCCAAACCACGTCCAGCACATAGTAGCCCCGCCCCAGCGCCAGGCCCCCGCCAACGGTCGGCACTTCCAAACTCCACACCCGGCCCAGGCTCAGCTCGTATTGCTGGACGAGCGGATGCCGGCGCGGCCAGCGCGACCCGGTCGGGCGCGTCTCGCCTTTCAGCCAGCGCTCTCGCACGGTCATGTTTTCCAACGTTACCCCGGTCCAGATGGGCGCGGTCAGATCCGGCGACCCGTCGATCTGCGAGGGGTACAACGTCACCGTGCATTCCAGTAGATTCAGTGCGATCAAGTTCATGGTCTTATCTCCGTTCGATGCTTCCGCCAGCACGCCTTGAGCCCCGGAAAGGAATCCTCCCAGCCATACCGATCCATCTCCGCCTGTGCCGCCCCCACCGTCCAACCACAACCCTCGACCAGGTAGATCCCGATGGCCGTCATCGTGCGGTTTTTGCCGTGGGCGCAATGCAGGTAGGTCCCCGGGTGTGCCGCCAGAAACGCCACGGCCCTCACGATCTTCCCGTCCATCGCCGCCCCGCCAAAGCACTGCTCCCAGGTGCTGATCGGCTCCGCGACCACCGCCGCCCAGTTTCCCGGCTCGGCCCCGCCGTCCAGGCGAATGACGTTCGTGACCCCGTTGGCCGCCAGCCAGGCGCGCCCCGCGTCCGTCAACTCCCCGCCGTGGTAGCGATCCGGACCTGTCTGGCCGAAGTTGGGGATGCCGTGCTGGTTCGGTTGCGTCGCGCACCCGGCCGCCAGCAGCAACGCCAGCAGCGCGGCCATCACGAGTGTCTTTGGGGTGTCCATGGCTAGCTCGTGTTGACCGTAATGCCCGCCCGGCCGATGTTGACCGTCGCCACCGGCGCGTTGGTCTTCATGTCGCTGAGCACGCTCCAGATGTCGATCCCCGTCAACGAGTTCACCCAGGCGTAGAAGCTCTGGAAGCTCGAGAACATGGCCCCGTTTTCGAGGTCGTAAATCGCGTTCGTCAGCTCGAAGAAGAAATGATCCTGCCGCCCCACTCGCTGGCTCATTGCCCGCGTGTCGAGCCGCCACTCCGCCACTCGCGGCGTGAGGAACGTCTTGGCCGATTTGTACATCAACAGCGCCAGATCGCTCGGGTTGATGATTCCCGGCACGATGCTCACCAGGTCCGGCCCCACCTTCTGCCCGGGCACCTGGCCGGTCATCAGGCACGTCCGCACGACCGACAGGATCGCGTCGTTCTCGTACTTCCGGAACTGTTGGTTGAAGTCCCCCAGGCACACGCGTACCGGCTCGAACATTTGCGCGATGAGCACGATGTTCGCCGGCCCCACCGCCAGCGGCAGGCCCGGCACAATCTCAAACCAGATATACCGCCCGTTCGAATCGTCGTTGCCCAGGCTCGCCGTCGGGAAGGTCCGCGGGCTCCCGTTCAACGT
>CAITUY010000097.1 GCA_903895695.1 uncultured bacterium | reverse complement strand
GGGGGCAGGCACAAATGCAAGCGGCTTTACAGAGAAGGGAAGGCAGTCACATGAAAAGCACATCCTCACTCAGTCCCACTGAGAGGGCTCGGACTCAGGCCAGAGTGCTATCGGCAGGCAGCAGCCAACCCGACACGCGGCCGGACCGCACCACCAAGGCGGCACGCCTCTACGTTTCCCCACGCTCGCGACCGCTGAACCAATTCGAGATGGACACCCGCGGCCTCTCGTACCTGTTGAAGGACGCCGATTGCCCCGAGGCACCGCTGCACATGGCCGCGCGCGAAATGGCCGCGCTGGTCTGGGGACCGTGCAATCTCATTCCCGCGCCCAGTCACACCGGCGACACCTCGGCCAATCTGCGCTTGGCCCGCGCCATCGCCGGTTACGTGGCAGGTGGCGCGACCGTGTTCGACATCCTGACACGCAGCGCGCCCGCGCCGTCCGCTTGTGACCGCCACCGCGCCGGACTCCCGCCGCTCACCGAGGCAGAGCACAACATCACCCGCCGCCCCGGCAAACCGATCCCGTGCCGCCCGTCCTACATCGTGGACACCCATTCGGCGGCGGTCTTCACCGTGCGCCCATATGTGTCACCGATGAACAATCGGTCATCGGGGGCATAGAGCGAGACCAACAACCGGGCCGCATCTTCCGGCCCCGGCGGAGTCTCCATCCGCACGGGCGATGCTTCCCAGATGTCGGCTTCGCCATAACCGTCGCCCTCGGCCAAACGATCGGCCATGAACTTGGCCGCGTCGAAAGGTCGGGCGATGGGCTGCGGCGCCTGCCGCGGGGGCGGAGGGACGCGCCAACGCGGCGGACCGCCGCGCCGGGGGGCGTTTGCCTGCCCCAGCGCGGCTTTGGTCACCGCATCTGTGATCTCACGGTCCGGCACTTGCCGGCCGCCAGGCGGGGTGTACGCGCGCAAAGCTGCGGCCACCTCATCCGGCGGGATGCCGGACCGTATGCCGATGTTGGCCACGCCCAGCAGGCGCGGGTGATACCCGTTGCCGCCGGGGCGGGGGAGTGTTGACAGGGCTTCAGTAAAACTGTCCTGAAGGATCATGCTTAGGCCCTCCTGTCGACCAGGGCGGCCATCGCGGCGCTGATGCGCCCCGTCAGCAGATCATCCACTTCGGACTCCAGGAACCCGCTGGCCCGTATCCGGCCAGGGAACGTCCGTTTGTGCAGCGTGCCGGACTGCGCGAGGCTGTCGACCGTCCGCAGTGATACGCTCAGACGTTCGGCGACCTCCTTGCGCCGGATCAGGCAGACCTTCACGGGTGCGACAGGTGCCGTGTTTCGTTCCTCTGTGGGCGGCCCGTGGCGCAAGAGCGTCACGAGGCGGTTTCGCTCAACGGTGTTGACGGACGGATCGGCCGTCAGGATGCTTCGAATGGCTTGTATCGTTGTCGGTAACATAAAGTTCAGCCCTCCGGGGGTCGATGTTCAGATGATGCTTTCCCTTGCTGACTATTCCGCCACCCCGTCGGTCGCAAACCGGTCGAGATAGGTCATGATCGAAGGCAGCCAGACCAGACGTGTGCCGCGCAGGGCACCGGGTCGGCGCAGACTGGCGGTGCGGATCTTGTTCGCCGTGATCAACTGGTAGTACGCCGCGCG
>CAITUY010000096.1 GCA_903895695.1 uncultured bacterium | reverse complement strand
GGCGTGGGCGCGGGCATCCACGGATACGTGCCTGAGAACTTCATGGCCTCCATCATGGGCAAAGGCGCGTGGTGGTCGGTGCCGCTGGCGGTACTCATCGGCGTGCCGATGTATTCCAACGTGGCCGGCATCATCCCGATCGTGCAGGCCCTGCTCGGGAAAGGCGCGGCGCTGGGAACGGTACTGGCGTTCATGATGGCCGTGATCGCACTTTCCCTGCCGGAGGCGATCATCCTCCGCAAAGTGCTCAAACCCCGCTTGCTCGTCGTGTTTTTTGGTGTCGTTGCCATCGGCATCATGGCGGTGGGCTACCTGTTCAATGCCATCATGTGAGAGAAAGGTTCAATCCGTGAAGAAGATACAGGTTTTGGGAACAGGCTGTTCAAAATGCAAGCTGCTGACCGCCAATGTCGAGGCGGCGGTCAAGGCGCTGGGCATCGAGGCCGTCGTCGAGAAGGTGGAGAAGATTCAGGAGATCATGAAGTTCGGCGTGATGACCACCCCGGCGCTGGTGGTGGATGGGCAGGTGAAGAGCGCCGGGAAGGTGCTTAGTCCGGACAACATCAAGGAGTTCCTGGCGTAAGAAGCTCTCGCCAAGGCGCAAAGGACGCAAAGCCAGAAGTGACTTCCACTTGGCGGTCTCCGCGGCTTTGCGAGGAAAGATATCTCGCGCTAAGGCGCTAAGAGCGCAAAGGAGAGAAATAGGGAGCAAAAGATGGAAAATGAGGTTGCTAAGCAGATTGTAGATGCCGCGCTCTCGGTCCACAAGGGGTTGGGTCCTGGGTTGCTTGAGTCTGTCTACGAGACAGTCCTGTTCCACGAATTGACCAAACGCGGGCTGCCGGTGGCACGCCAGGTTCCCGTCACGTTCGTGTACGACGGGCACCAATACGACGAAGGTTTCAGGATTGACCTGCTGGTTGCCGGCTGCGTGGTCGTGGAACTTAAGTCCGTTGAGCAGGTTCATCCGGTTCACAAGAAACAATTACTGACGTACCTGAGACTGGGACAGAAACGCCTGGGTCTGCTCATCAACTTCAATGCAGCGTTGCTGAAAGATGGGATCACTCGGATCGTGAACGGGCTGCCCGATACCCAGTAATCCTTGGCGTGCTTTGCGTCTTGGCGAGAACAACATAACGAAGGTGTAAGATGAGCGAGAAGAGTGCGTGTGCCTGTGGAGCGGGGCCGACACTGATCTTTGCGTGTTCGGGGGCGGCAGATGTGGGCGCCATTGCCGATCAGGCGGCTCGGAAGTTGACGAAGGACGGCGTGGGCAAAATGTACTGCACGGCAGGCATTGGCGGGCGGGTGCCGGGGATCATGGCGACGACCCAGTCGGCGGCCCGAATCCTGGCCATTGACGGCTGTCCGCTTAATTGCGCGAAGAGCAGTCTGGATCAGGCGGGGTTTAAGACGTACGAGCACCTGCAACTTGCCGACCTGGGCTTGGCGAAGGGCCAGACGCCGCCATCGCCCGAGGCCATTGCGAAAGTTGCAGCGGCAGGTGCGGCGAAACTGGCTTGCTAGAAGGGGCGAGACACGCATGAACGATACAGAAGAGAAGAAGACGAACGGCGATCCCGGCGGATCCGGTCGCGGCAAGGTCAAGTGGATTTGGGTAGCACTGGCCGTGGCCCTGGGCGTGGTGGTGTTCGGCAAACTCGCGGGCAAGGGTCCATCAGCCTGTTGCGGTGGGGGAATTTGCCCGTTGCCTGTGGCCGTAGCCGGGAGCAATGCTGTGCCTCCGGCGGTCGCGTCGCCGGCCGCAGCGGCCGTTGCGCCAGCACTGGGGGAGAAACTGCCCCGGTTGGTCGATCTCGGCGCCGGGAAGTGCATCCCATGCAAGATGATGGCGCCGATCCTGGAAGAATTGAGGAAGACCTATACCGGGACGTTGGAGGTCCAGTTCGTCGACGTCTGGGAGAAGCCCGACGAGGCGAAGACGTACGGAATCCGAATGATTCCCACACAAATCTTCTATGACGCGGCCGGCCAGGAACGGTTCCGGCACGAGGGGTTCATCGGCAGGGAGGATATCCTGGCGAAGTGGAAGGAATTGGGGGTCGAATTGAAAACGAATTCAGAATCCAGGAGTCAGAAGCCAGAATGATCGAGAACGTCTTCACGGTCTTAGCACATGCCGTCGAAGGATCGGCCGGCCTCGCCCTGGGCGCCGCGGTTATATGGGGCGTGCTCAGCATCCTGCTGAGTCCCTGCCATCTGGCGAGCATTCCCTTGATCGTGGGATTCATCGACAAGCAGGGTCGCATCACGCCTCGTAGGGCGTTTGCCATCTCTTTACTGTTCGCAGCGGGCATTCTGATTACCATTGGCGTGATCGGGGCGATCACGGCAGCGGCCGGGCGGATGATGGGTGACGTCGGGCGCTGGGGCAATTACGGGGTGGCCGTCATTTTCTTCGTGGTCGGGCTCTATCTGCTGGATGCAATCCGCCTGCCCATGCCTGGCGCGGCGCAACCTGGTCTGAAGCGCAAAGGACTTTTGGCGGCGTTGATTCTGGGCCTGGTGTTCGGCATCGCGCTGGGCCCCTGCACCTTCGCCTACATGGCGCCAATGCTGGCGGTGACGTTCAAATTGGCGGCCACGAACCTCCCCTACGGGGTTCTGCTGCTTTTGTTCTACGGAATCGGACACTGCTCGGTAATCGTGCTGGCGGGCACGTTCACGGAAGTCGTTCAGCACTATCTGAACTGGAACGAGAAGTCCAAGGGCGCCGTGATTTTGAAAAAAACCTGTGGCATGCTGGTGGTGTTGGGCGGGTTGTATCTGATCTACACGGCGCGATGACTTGAGTATTGGCAAGGAAGAGGAATCCGCCGACAAGCCCTGGGTTGATTTCCTCATGTGTACGGGCTGTCGTAAGTGCAAGGAGTTGTGCCGCGGGCAAGCCGTGGAGTATATCGTGCAGCCTTGTTCCGGTGGGCGAAGGATGAGTTGGTAGGCTGAAATCCCAAACCATGCCTCTTGACACTCGGCTCGCTACAGGTCCATAGTTCGCCATATAACGAATCATACAAGTAGATGACATTCAGAAGGCGTCAGGGGCGAGCGTCTGGTAACCGGGCCGGTCGTTGCCCAAGCAGTGACAGGAGGGTAGACGATACTGATGCACAATGAAACCATAAGAGCAACGTTGCGCGTGACCAAGGCGCTGGCTGACTTGCAGCGAGTGCGGATTCTAACGATGCTGGGATCGGGTGAGCTCTGCGTCTGCCAAATCCTGGAGGTGCTCGCCCTGGCGCCCTCCACGGTCTCCAAGCACCTCTCCATTCTAAGCGCCGCCGGCCTGGTGGACTCCCGGAAGGAGGGACGGTGGATGTACTACCGGCTGCCGGCGGGAACGGCCGGGGCCTTGGTGCGACCTGTGTTGAAGTGGCTGGGAGAGACGCTGAAGCACGACGAGACGATCGAACAAGACGCGAAGCAGTTGAAGGCGGTTGTCGCCTGCGATGCGGAAACCATCTGCCGTCGCCAACGGAGACGGGGGCAGGCGTGCTGACTCCCGGTGGACTCGAGACAACCGCGGGACCGCTCGTGCGGGTGCCGACGCGCTGGACCTGGCGGGATTATCTGGGCGCGATGGCGATGCGTTGGGGGATCGGCCGCGACCGTTACACCGTGCCGCCGGGCCTGTATGCCGTGGGGACTCCGGGAGAGGCGTCGCCGCTGGTCGCCACGGCCAACTACAAGCTGTCTTTCGACCATCTACGGCGGGCGCTCGCCGGGTTGGATGCCTGGGTCATGGTCCTGGACACGAAGGGCATCAACGTCTGGTGCGCGGCGGGCAAAGGCACGTTCGGAACCGAGGAAGTCGTGCGGCGCCTCGCGGCGGTGGCTGCGGGACGAGCGGTGAAGCACTCGACGCTGATCCTCCCCCAGTTAGGCGGACCAGGCGTTTCGGCGCATGAAGTGAGACGGCAGAGCGGGTTCAAGGTTGTCTATGGACCCGTTCGCGCGGCGGATCTGCCCGCGTTCCTGCGGGCCGGGATGCGCGCGACCCCGGCCATGCGGCGGGTGACCTTTACGTTGCGCGAGCGATTGGCGGTGGTGCCGGTCGAGGCGGTGCAGCGATTCGTGCCGGCGTTGGTCACGATGTTGCTCTTTTTCCTGGCGGCCGGAATCGGGCGCAACGGTTACCGAGTGGCTATGGAGCAATGGCCGAGCTTGGCGGTTGCCGTGTGGGCGAATTTCCTCGCAGGTGTCGTGCTGACGCCGATGCTTTTGCCCGCGCTGCCGGGGCGGGCTTTTGCGGTCAAGGGCGCGGCGATGGGGCTTCTGACGGGAGTGGCGCTTTGGTGGCTCGGGGCGTACCGCCCGGTTGAGGGCGCGGCCGTTGCGCTGTTGAGTATCGCGGTCTGTTCTTTTCTGGGCCTGATGTTCACGGGCTGCACGCCGTACACGTCGCCATCCGGCGTGCGCCGGGAGATGCCATGGGCGTTACGGCTTCAGATTGCCGGGGCGGTGGCCGGGTTGGCGCTATGGTTTGTGGCGCGCTTTGTATAAGGATGCGACGATGAAGATGCAGTACCTTCGGAATGTCGTCAGTCTGCGACTGGACAGCGAGAAGTGCATCGGCTGCGGCCGGTGCCTGGAGGTGTGTCCGCACGGGGTCTTCGTTCTCGCGAAAGGCAAGAGCCGGATCGTGGACCGGGATGCCTGCATGGAGTGCGGTGCGTGCGCTCTGAACTGCCCTGTCGATGCTTTGGACGTTGAGAGCGGCGTGGGGTGCGCCGTGGGTCTGTTGAATACGGCGCTTGGCCGTGAGGGCACGTGTTGTGGCGAGAAACGCGCCTGTTGTTGCAGCGAGTAAGCGATGTAACGATATGCGCCGGAAGGCGAGAGAGGATGACCATTCGAAGATGAGTGAAGGGATTGCGAAACGGCTTTCATTTCTGGATCGGTTTCTGACGCTCTGGATCTTCCTGGCGATGGGAGTCGGGGTTCTGCTGGGATACGCCCTGCCCGCCTTTGGGAATTGGATCGGTTCGCTACGGCCGGAGGGCACGCAGACTAGCATCCCGATTGCGGTCGGTTTGATCCTCATGATGTACCCGCCCCTGGCGAAGGTGAAGTACGAGGAACTGGGGGATGCCTTCCGGGACTACAAGGTACTTGGGCTGAGTTTGCTTCAGAACTGGGTCGTCGGTCCGATTCTCATGACCGCGCTGGCCATCGTCTTCCTGCGCGGGCAGCCGGAGTTCATGATTGGACTCATCATGATCGGCCTGGCGCGGTGCATTGCCATGGTCATCGTTTGGAACGACCTGGCCAAGGGGGACACGGAATACTGCGCGGGGTTGGTGGCCTTCAATTCCATCTTTCAGGTCTTCTTCTACAGCGTGTACGCCTGGCTCTTCGTGACGAAGCTCCCGCCCCTGCTCGGGTTGTCCGGTGCGGTGGTGAACGTGACGATCAAGCAGATTGCGGAAAGCGTGTTCATCTATCTGGGCATTCCGTTCCTTGCGGGAATGGTCACCCGGTTGGTGTTGGTCAAGGCCAAGGGGAAGGAATGGTATCACTCCCGGTTCATCCCGAAGATTTCGCCCATTACGCTGATCGCCTTGCTGTTCACGATCGTGGTGATGTTTTCCATGCAGGGCCAGAAGATCATCGCCAAACCCGGCGACGTGGTGCTGATTGCGATTCCGCTCCTGATCTACTTCGTGGTGATGTTCCTTGCCAGTTTCTGGATGAGCGCCAAGGCGGGGGCCAATTACGCCAAATCGGCGACCCTCTCCTTCACGGCGGCGAGCAACAACTTCGAGTTGGCGATCGCGGTCGCCGTGGGCGTGTTCGGCATCAACCACGGCGCGGCGTTCGCGGCGGTGATCGGGCCGCTGGTCGAGGTGCCGGCCTTGATCGGGTTGGTGAACGTGTCACTGTACTTTCGGCGGAAGTTCTTCAATGAGCGATGAGTGGAAAGGAGAATGAGATGAAAGCATTGGTGGTAGTGGACGCCGGCATCTGCGGGTTCCAGACGCGGATTCATGCGGACAGCGACGACACGCAGAACGTGACGTTCAAGGTCGCGAGCGGTTGTGAAAAGGCGCGGGTGTTCGGCGAGGCGCTGATCGCCAAGGGGCCTGTGGACGGCTATGCCGAGATCGGCGCCGGGGCGGACGGCGTGGTACTGACGACCGCCCGCGAAAGCCTGAAGGGGTGTTGCGCCGCATGCGCCGTGCCTGTTGGCGCGTTCAAGGCGATGCAGGTGGCGGCGGGCGTGGCGCTGCCGAAGGACGTGACGCTCAAGCTCGCGGCGGAGTGACAATGATGGCGACAAAACTCAAGGTCCTGTTTTTGTGCACGGGCAACTCCTGTCGGAGCCAGATGGCGGAAGGTTGGGCGCGGACGACCAAGGGCGACACGATCGAGGCGTATTCCGCCGGGATTGAGATGCATGGGCTCAACCCGCTGGCCGTCAAGGTAATGGCCGAGGCGGGCGTTGATATATCCGGACACCGGTCCAAGAAGGTGGACGAGTTGGAGGCGGTGGACTTTGACTACGTGGTGACCGTGTGCGGGCATGCGAACGAGACGTGCCCCATGTGGTTGAGGGGGAAGGCCAAGGTTATACACGTCGGGTTCGACGATCCGCCTGCGCTGGCCAAGGGCGCGAAGACGGAATCGGAAGCCCTGGGGCATTACCGCCGCGTGCGGGACGAGATCAGGAATTTCATCAAGGACATGCCGGGAAATCTCAGTCCGGGCCGGCAGGAGACCGCGAGCACGGCAGACCTTGGGATCAGCGATGTCCGAGAAAGATTTGATCGTCTGGCGGCTCAGTGGGATGCGAATCCGGGGCGGATTGCTTTGGCTCGGTCGGTGGTCGAGGTGATCAGGAAGACCGTTCCGCTACGTCCCGACATGAACGCCATGGACTTCGGGGCGGGCACCGGGCTGGTGACGTTGGCGCTGTTGCCCCACGTAGCCAGCGTCACTGCGGCGGACACGTCGGGCGAGATGTTGCGCGTGCTGGATGAAAAGCTGAGGGCGTTACGTATCGGGAACGTTCGCACGATGCTCTGCGAGATCGGCAAAACGCCACTACCGGTGTCCGAGTTCGATCTGATCGTGAGTTCCATGGTCCTGCATCACATTCCGGACGTGCCACAAGCGATCCAGAGGCTTCGCCCTTGCCTGCGACCCGGCGGGTGGATTGCCCTGGCTGACCTGGATTCAGAGGATGGGACGTTCCACTCCGACTCGACTGGGGTCTATCATCACGGCTTGGACCGGGAGGAGGTCTGCCGGTGGTTGCAGGATGCCGGGTTTGTGGACGCAACGGCCCGCGAAGCTTACCGGATTGTGCGGCCTGCGGCCGATGGCAAGACCCGTGAGTATCCCGTGTTCCTGGTGACTGGCCGGGCCGTGTGATCGCCGCGGCCAGGGCAGGAGCCTGCTTCGGTCGGCGGGGTGCGCGTCAGATGCCGTGAAACCCGAACACTGGAACCCTCGCTCCTACTTCTTCCCGTAGATCAGCAGGTAGACGGTCGGGATGATGAGCAGGGTGAAGGCCGTTGAAACGAACAGCCCGAAGATGATGGACCAGGCGAGGCCGCTGAAGATCGGATCGAGGGTGATCGGCCAGGTGCCGAGCAGGGCTGCGCCCGCGGTCAAAAAGATCGGCCGGAACCGCACGGCGCCCGCCTCGATGACCGCCTCGCGCGCCGTCGCGCCGCGCGCCACGGCGTTGCGGATGAAATCGACCAGGATGATGCCGTTGCGCACCACGATGCCCGCCAGCGCGATCATGCCGATCATGGCCGTAGCCGTGAAGAAAACCGGATTGTCGAACCCGCCCACAGGTTTGTTCACCAGCAGGTTGAGCAGCCAGAAGCCCGGCATGATTCCGATCATGGTCAGCGGGATAGACATCATGATCACCACGGGCAGGATGTAGGACCCTGTCTCGTAGACCAGCAGCACGTAGATGGCGATCAGGGCCGCCGCGAAAGCGATGCCCAGGTCCCGGAACACGTCGAGCGTTATCTTCCATTCGCCTTCGCCGCGCCAGTCGATCGTGATCCCGGCAGGCAGGGGTTGTTTGTCGAAGTGCGCCTGCTGGCTGAGCACGGCGTAGGCGGGGCCGCGGCCGGCCATCTCGGCGGTCACGTACACAACGCGCTCGAGGTTCTTGTGGAAGATGGTCTTGTCAACCGTGGTCTCCTCGAATCGGCCGAGTTCGCCCAACTGCACCGAATGCCCGTTACGGCCCTTGACGACAATGTCCTTCAACAGGGCCGCATCCGACCGCTCCTGGCGCGGCAGACGCAGCACGATGGGCACCTCATTCAGTTGGCCGCCCAGATGGACCATTCCGGCAGGCAGGCCGTTCAAGGCCACGGCAAGCGTCTGCGTGATGTCTTCCGTCGAGATGCCGTTCAAGCCGGCCTTTTCGCGATCCACACGGAAGAACAGCTCGCGCTGCGAGCTCTCCACCGTGTCGTCGACGTCCACCACGCCCGGCTCGTTGACCAGGCTGGCCTTGACGATTTGCGCCGCGGCGATGAGGTCGGCATAGGAATGACGCGGCGAGCCGTAAATCTCGGCCACGATCGTGGAGAGCACCGGCGGGCCGGGCGGGACCTCGACGAGCTTGATGTTCGCGTCCCAGCGGCGGCCGATCGCGGCGACATCGTTACGGATCCGCATGGTGATGGAGTGACTATCCATCTCGCGCTGTTTTCGGGGGAGAAGATTGACGCGAATGTCGGCCACGTTCGGGCCCTGGCGCAGGTAGTAGTGCCGCACGAGGCCGTTGAAATCCATGGGCGAGCCGGCGCCAACGGTCGAGGTGAAATCCGTCACTTCGGGCAGCGTGCGCAGGTAGGCTTCCAGGTCCCGCACCACGCCGTCGGTCGTCTCCAGCGTCGCCGCCTCGGGCATATCCACGACCATCTGGAACTCGTTCTTGTTATCGAACGGCAGCATTTTGAGCGGCACGCGGCCGGTGACGACCAGCCCGATGGCAAAGGCGAACAGCAGTCCCATGGCGGCGAGTAAGAACCAGCCGTTGCGGCGCGAGTCGGCAAACGGCCGGATCACGGCGCTGTAGATGCGATAGGTGCGGGTGTGCTTCACGTCGCCGTCATCGTGGTGGTCGTCGTCGCGCAGCAGCTTGTTCGACACCCACGGCGTGATGGCGAACGACACTAGCATCGAGGCGAGCATGGCGAGCGGCACATTGAGCGCCATGGGCCGCATGTAGGGGCCCATCATGCCGGTGATGAAGAACATGGGGATGAAGGCCACAACGACGGCCAGCGTGGCGAGCACGACCGGTGGCATGACCTCGTTCATCGCCATGGCAATGGCCTGGAGGCGCGGAAGGCGCCGCATGGTCAGGTGCCGGTAAATGTTTTCCACGGCCACGATGGGGTCGTCCACCAGGAGCCCCAGCGCGAGGATCAGGGCGAACAGCGTAACCCGGTTGATCGTGTAACCGGCCAGGTAATTGATCATCAACGTCAGCGCATAGGTGATCGGCACGGCCAGGGCCACAATCACGCTCACTCGCCACGTCATGACGACGGCGATCAGTACGATGACGGTGATGATGGCTTCCACCAGGCTCTCGACCAGGCCGTTGACCTTCTCATTGGCCGTGGCCCCGTAGTCGCGCGTGATGCGCGTCTGCATCTCATCGGGAATAACCGTGCCACGCATTTCGACAAGGCTGCGTTCGACCTCACGCGACACCCACACCGCGTTGCTGCCCTTCTTCTTGGCCACGGCGACGGTGACAGCCGGAAGGCTGTAGGCTGTAGGCTGTAGGCCGTGAATGGCTGGTTGTTGATTCTTGGTTGGTGGTGAATGGGCCGCGGGGCCGAAGCCGAAGCGGGTGTAGGACTGGAGTTCGTCGGGACCGTCTTCCACACGGGCCACATCACGCAGGTAGACGGGCCGATTGGCGTGCGCGCCCACCATGAGGTTGCGCACATCGTCGGCATCCTTCAAGAAGGGTCCCACCTTGACGCGGATCGCGGCGTTGGCCTGGTCGAATCCGCCGCTTTCCAGCTGGGCATTCGAAACTTTGAGCGCGCCGGCGATTTCGAGCGGCGAGAGCGCGTAGGCCGCGATGCGCTCCATGTCCAGGTACACGTGCAGCACGCGGCGCTGGCCGCCGTGCAGCGTGACCGCACCGGTATTGGGGATGTGCTGCAGGCGAGCCACGACCTCCTCGCCCACCCGGTAAAGGGTGTGCTCGTCGTAGCGGTCGCTGTAAAGCGCCACGTTGACGATGGGCACGTCGTCGATCTCGACCGGCTTCACGACCCAGCCGGCAATCCCGGGCGTGGTCTTGTCGATGTTCTGGAAGATCTTGTTGTAGAGCTTGATCAGGCTCTTCTCGCGCTCCTCGCCCACCTTGAAGCGGACGGTCACCACTGCCATGCCCGGCCTGGACATCGAGTAGACGTACTCGACGCCGTCGATCTGGTAGAGCATCCGTTCGAGTCGTGACGAGACCAGTTGTTCGACTTCCCCGGCCGTGCTGCCCGGAACCATGACCATGACGTCGGCCAGCGGGACAACGATCTGCGGATCCTCCTCGCGCGGCGTCACGAACAGTGCCGCGGCGCCCGCCGCCAGCGCAATAATGATCAACAGGATGGCCAGGTTGCCCTTGAGGAAACTCTCGATGATCCCGCCGAGGACCGAATGCGTTGGTTTGCCATCCATGCGTCAGTCCTCCTTGGCTGGGTTGAGGAGCACGGTGTCGCCGGCCGCCAGGCCGGACAGTATTTCCACGGCGGTCGCGCGCGGCGGCCCGGTGCGCACGGCCCGCCGGATGGCGCGCCCGTCGCGCACGACCTGCACCAACTCGATCTGGCCGACCGCGTAGACCGAACTGGCGGGGACCAGCAGCGTGTCGCGCGGTTCGTCGGCCACCCAAAGCCGCCCGAATGTCCCCGGCAGGATGTCGGGAGTCGCGCGATCGATGTGGACCTTCACGATTTGGGTGCGACTGAGCGGGTCGACTTCGCTGACGACCTGGCGGACACGGCCCGTGAAGGCGCCCGCCGGCCGATCGAGCGTCACGTCCACATCCCGGCCCACGGGCAACCGGCCGAGCAGGCGCACGGGCACGGGGACTTCGATCTGCATGTGGGTCGGCTCGTAGACCGCGAGCAGTACCTGGCCCGGATTTGCCAGGTCGCCGGCCTCGATACGGCGCTCGGTGACGACGCCGTCAATCGGCGATACCACCTGCGCATAGGTCAGCATGACCCGGCTGCGTTCCCACTGGGCGCGGGCCTCGGCGAACAACGCCTGCGCGGCGGTGAGCGCCTGTTCGGTGGCGGCCTTGCTGTCGAACAACTGTCGGGTGCGGTTCAGCTCGGTCTCAGCCTGCTTGAACTGCGCCTCGGCGGCGGCCACCTGCTCCTTGATCTCGCGGTCATCCAGCGTGAGCAGCGGCTGGCCGTTGGTGACGACGCTGCCCGCGGAGACAAAGACCTCCTTCACGGCGGCACCGATGCGGGCGCTGAGGTCGATCTTGCGTTCCGACGATACCGTGCCGACCACGTCCACGCGGGGCGCGAGGGCTTCCGACTTCACGGTGAACGTCGCGGCCTCCGGCGGCACCGGCACGCCAGGCGGGACGTCGACACGCCCCGGCGGCACGCGGGTTTCGAAAACGCCGACACTCCACAGGATGACCACCACGAGCACGGCGATCCCGGCCACGGGTTTGGCCAGGCGCCGCCACGCAGACGGGCGGGCCGGCATAGGTACGGGGGTTGGAGTTTCGATTGCAGTGGGTTCGCTCATTGGGCTCCCTTTCTCGGGTTCGTCTCAGCGTCGGTCTTGTATTCGTGGTGGGGATGCCTCTCCGAGGCATCCGCGGACGGCTCGGAGAGCCGTCCCTACCCTGCGACTCATTCCTTTGCTGCGTACTTCCTCACCAGTTCGCCGCGGGCGCGCTGCAGGTTCGAAAGCGCCGTCAAACAGTCGTAGCGCGCGGCCACATTGCGGGCGCGGGTGCCGGTCAGGCCGACTTGCGCGGTCAGCAGTTCAGGCAGGTTGGCGACGCCCTGCTGGTAGCGTTCGCGCGTAATCCGCAGCGCCTCCTCCGCATTCGCGATGCTCTTGCGCGCCACCTCCAGGCGCTCCCAGGCCTCGCCGGCCTGGATGGAGGCGGCCGTGAGATCCAAGGCGAGACTATTGGCCGCCTTGCTGACCTCCGCTTCCGCCGCCCGGGCCTGGGCCTGGGCGCCGGCCGTTGCGGACCGGCGGCGGAACCCATCGAATAGATCGACCTCGGCCATCACTCCGACCAGGTAACTGCGCTCAAAATCCGACGACACGTCGCTGTTCCAGTCGACAGAGCCGAAGGCATTCAACGTCGGCCAGTACTGCTTGCGGGCCTTCTGCACGGCGGCTTGTTGAACCGTGGCTCCCTTGCGTGCCGCCTCCAACTCCGGACGGTTCTGAAGCACGGCTGGGTCCTCGCGTTCCGGCGGCCGGTCGGCGGGTAGGTCGACGGCGGCAGGCATATCGACCGTGCCGACGAGGTTGGAGCCGATGGCCGTGTTGAGCACCGCCAGGGCCAGGCGCACGCCGTTGCGGGCGCGGATCAAGTCCTCGTTGGCTTGCGCGAGTTGGACCTCCAGGTTCAATACATCCGTCTGCACGGCCCCGCCCGCTTTGACACGTTCGTTGGCGACACGGAGGCTCTCCTGAAGCGTTTGAACCGATTCCTCCTGGACGGCTACGTAGGCCGAAGCCTGCAGTACGCTGTAGTAGCCGCGGGTGACTTGGTGGATCAGGTCGTTCTGCAGCCCTTGGAGCACCAGTTGTGAAATCGCGGCGCCGTCACGAGCCATGGCTGTATCGAGCGAGCGGCGGCCAAAGTCGAAAAGGCGGTATTTGAGGCCCAGCCCCAGGGCGATGTTGTCTGTGTCAGGCGGGTTGTTGAAGTCCGACTGCAAAGAGACGCTGCGCTGGTTGAGCATCATCATGAAGGCCTGGGGCGGGTTGTCAGTGCGCGCGTAGGTGGCCGACCCGCCGAGCATGGGGTAGTAGGCGGAACGCGCCTCGTTCAGGGCCGCTCGCGCAGCCTGAACACGCTCGGTGGCGGCGCGCACGTCCGGGTTGGCGCGCAAAGCGATCGCGATGCAGTCATCCAGGGTTGAGGCCAGCAAGGTCGACGCGGACACCCCGATTGAGGCGAAGGTCAGTAACAGCGTCAGGCGTTTCGCAGTCGTCTCCATAGGTGCGTTCCCCTTGGTCGAAGCATTACAGGCATATGTCTATCGAGATATACCAGATTTCCAGTGGCAACCTAGCGCACTGGCCCATTTGAGGCAATCCGACTTGTTGCCGTAACCACCCTTTACTTTCCGCTGCAACCGCAGTTACCGCCTGCTGAGGGCACGCCGCAACGCTTCAGGATCATCTCCAGGGGGCAGAACTGAGTGAAAGCCGACTGGAAGAGGTTCAGGCCCACAAATGCCGTGAAGCAGAACCAACCCGGGTGGACCCAGTAGCCCAGCGCGAGACTCACGGTAACAAAGATGCCTGCCATCATACGGACGTACCGTTCCGTTGTCATTTTTGTTGTCTCCTTTGTCCTGCGTTCAGTGACTACCTGCGACCAGCGCTCCAAAAGCGAGTCCGAAGAGGGTGCTGAGCCAAGGGCTTGACGTGATGGGGCAGGTTCCGCTGGCACAACCGATAAACCGGTAAATACCGAACCCTAGCACCCCGCCGACGATAGCCCCGATGATGAGTCGTATGGTCATGATGATCCTTCCTTTCGCCTTACGCCTTGGAGGCACACACGCCAAAACCGACTGGCATCGCGGCCGCATCGAGTTTGGATCGCAGTGTCTGGGCCGGCGGCAAGCCAACCATGGTATCGGCGAGTTTTCCGTCTTTGAAAATCATCAGGGTCGGCACAGCCCGCACTCCCTGATCGGAAGCCAGTTGTTGGGCCTCGTCGATGTTCACCTTGACGACTTTCAACCGGCCGGTGTAGGCCCTGGCGATGCCTTCCAGCGCGGGCGCCAGTGCCCGGCACGGCCCGCACCAAGGCGCATAGAAATCCACCAGCACCGGTGTTCCTGCATTCAAGACTTCGCCCTGGAAGTCGTGTTCCTGTATTTCTGTCACTCCGTTCATGGCTTCAGCCTCCTTGTGGACCTGATGTCCGCTACAGTGATTAGAGCCGCGAAGGCGCGAAAGGTTACAAACATAATTGTAATCGATGAACAGTGGACAAGGTGCATGGTAAGACGGCGTCGTCCTCGCTGCGCCATACTCGGCGCAATCGCCCCATACTCACGACGATGGCTCTCCCTGCAGACGGGGAGAGCTTGGACCATTCGGGTACTGATGAATCACAAGGGCCTCCACCACCGGGCGTCATCTCCACACACATGGTGCGCAGATGAACGTTGGAGTCACTAGAATCATCATGAAGGCCCGCTGATTGCGCCGCGTCGTATCCTGACAGACGATCACTTGCTTTGGTCTATGAACCTGGCAACATCCAACCTCAGCTTCTTCACCATGGCGCTGTCTGTGTATATCTGCTGGCCGGCTGGATATACCTTGAAGACGAGATTCGAGCACCTGCCCTGCTCACGGTCCAAACGACGTAAGGCGAAGTGTTGTCCCAGGTATGGGGTAGTCAGATCATAGATGCCGGCAGCAGCGAAGACTCGGAACCGCTCGTCGCGTGCCATCGCCGCGGCCAGATCGTCCGTCCCGCACATGTCGGCTCGACCCCGGTCCATCCCTTTCCACGCCTCGCTTATCTCCTGCGACAGTAACTCATAGGGCACGCTCGACACGAAATTGAGGTCGCGGTGCAGGTAATCGACCAATGCGTTCGTGGCCGGACAGGGCGACAACCATAACCCCGACACGAGATATGCCGGTTCGTCGTGCCCTTTGTCATCCCCACCCGGGAGGCGTGCGTCTAACAGATCGAGCGTGCGGTGCTCGCGACTCAGTAACTCACCGACGAACCGCGAGGCGCCCACACGCAGGTGACTGGCATCGATGACGTTCGCCGAAAGTCCAGTAACCATTGCCATCTGCTCCGCGATGCGCTGACGCCGGGCCGGAGGGAGATCGTCGCCTTGGGTCAACGCGGCGAGATAATCGTTCAAGGCCCATTGTTCCACCGCTGTAAGGTCGGCGAAGGCGTTCTTGTGAAACGCCGTTGCCGCCGCAAACGAAGGCAACAGGAGGGCGAACGCAATGTTGTTGTCGGTGTGGTTCGCCAAAGCCCGGAAACTAAACGTCGAGGACAGGAGCACCAGGCCCTTCAGGTTGCTTCCGATCGAACTCTGAAGGGTATTGGCCAAACCAGCGGCGCGCACGGCGCCATAGCATTCTCCGACAACAAACTTAGGCGAGCGCCAACGCGCGGTTTGCGCGACGTATTCCCGTACGAACTGAGCCGACACCTCGGTGTCTTTCTCGGTCCCGTAAAACTGCTTTGCGTCGACACCGTCCTCTACGCGGCTGTAACCGACGCCGATAGGATCGGCGAAGACCAGATCGGTAAAGTCAAGCCAGGTTTGCTCGTTGTCCACCAGTCGATAGGTTACCTGAAACGCGGTCCCGTTACTGACCGTTACCACCCGTTTCGGCCCGAGGGCGCCAAGATGCAACCCGGCCGACGAGGTCCCCGGGGCCCCGTTGAACGCGAAAGTAATCGGACGCTCCGGGAGATCGGGCAATCCTTCCGCAGTATACGCGACGAAGAACAATTTGGCCTGTGGGTTGCCGACCTCGTTCTTGATCGGCATGTATCCGGCCAGTGCCTGGTAATTCAATGTCGTGCCATCCACCCGAACCACATGGTGCGTAGCGATCTGCTCTACCTCCATCGGCGGGGAGGTGGCTATGCCGGGCGAAGCGTGTTCCTTTGGGTGGATTTCTGCCGCCAGGCAGGCGACCCCCATCAGCCACAAAACCAAGGCCAACCCCACTCGTACCCGGCCATTCACGCAAGTAGTTCTCCCGGTTTACGGCGTTGCTACCTCACGGAGGCACCCTTCGACTGGAGCGCGTACGTCAGCCTCAACTGACATTCCGTCTCGGTTCATCAATTAGCCAGGGTCACGCTTGGTATAAACCTGGCGTGCCCCGGCCGAAAACCCTACGCCGTACCCGGCGCTACAGGCTCCTTTCAGTAGCCTTAGGGAGAGTTCCGGGGATAGCTGAGGGGGTAGCTGAGGGGATAATCAAGACCCTCGTACTGCCCCCAGTTATAGTCATACCCCTCAACCGCCAACTTGTTCTTGACCTCCCAAACGCCCCTTGTCGCGAAGGCAACATTCGCGGCCTCCGAGCGCTCGGCCCATGTTGTCACCCTACCTGCGAGCGTTGCCACCCCGTCTTTGACCGTCACGTCGATGGTGTCATAGGCCCACTTCGTCGTTCCGTTCGCTTTGAGACCCTTCTTGATCTCAGCGACAACCTGCGCGGCGGAGTACCCACGCACAGTGGTTGCAGGCTGGTAGTTGTCAATGCTGATCTGGTTGATGACATCCTTGACCCCCTTAACCCGGGCCGCCACATCCCTCGCATGGTCGGCTTCGTACCAAGTGTGAACGTGCCCCGAAAGGGTTACCACCCCGTTCCTGACCTTGACGCCGAGTTCGAACCCGTCCGTTATTACATCCGTCACCAGGTTGAAGTCGACGTCGCTCCGAATGGACCAGTCCGCTCTTTCGTCTGCCAGGGCGAATAGATTATTGGAGACCCAGGCAACGCCGACGACATCCATTGCGTCCTGCTCGGCGATCTGTTTCTCCTTATGGTTGGCCACAGTGCCCGCGAGCGTGACCGCGCCGAACGAAGCCGTCACGGTGATGTTCGAGCCCTTCAGGCGAGAATCGGCGTTCAGTTCGTTGCGGACCGCATCCTCTAACGCCGTATCCGAAGGCTGGGGCACCTTTTCGCGTACGCCGTTCCTCTCCCACCATTCGACCTTGAGTTCGTTCCTAACGTCTTTGACATTTGCGAGCCAGCTTAAGTCGTCGTGCGCGCGGTCTTTTTGATACGCAGTACCCACGGACCCCGTGAGTGTGATTTCGCCGTCCTTGACGGTCACGGTAATCGGCGCCTGGGTCAGATAGACATCGCGTTTCAATTTGTCCACGGCATCGTTCTTGATCTCCTGGTCGGTCCGTTGCGTAGGCCAATGAACGCTGATGTTATTCACGACTTCCTTTACCCCGCGCACCTCGCTGGCCACCAGGCCTGCCTCTTCGCTCTCGGTCCAACTGTTGACCGTGCCCGACAGCGCCACCTTCCCTTCCGAGCAAGCCACCTTTATGTCTTCCGACACAATAACTGCGCTGTTGAGAATGCGGCGACGAATTGCATCGCGGATGTCGGAGTCCAACCGCCAAGTCGGGGCCACTACGATCTTGTTCACCACGCCCAAAACACCGTCAAGTTTCTTGGCCTCCCGATCCGCAAACTTCCTGGCGGCCATGTTGTCGACGGTGCCGGACAAGGTAACGATACCACTGTCGACACCGACCGTGATGTCGAACGCACTTACTCGCGGGTCACCGCGTAGCGCGTCCTTGACGTACGCCATGACGGTGCGGTCTTCCATCTTCTTGTCGGCGCCGAAAGCCGAGATGGAAAACGCCACAACCAACCCCATGCCCGTCAGCGCGTTCATTATTTGTGCCTTGGATGCCATTGTCATTCCTCCATGTATTGCTGCGTGTTCCTGTTAGCTGAGACTTCTCCACCCATTACTCGCCTATGCCCGATCCCGCCGAGTAAGCATGCCCCGGCGTTCATCTCTGCATGTCTTCCACCGGTGGCTCCTTCCTGGTTGGCTCAAGGCCCGTCGAGGCGCCCCACGTAGACGTCCTTCGGACGGTACCGAATACTGTCATCTCATCTGTAACACGACAAACACATCTGTTCCCTGGCGATTAACCAGCAAGAGCGCAGTATCTTTGTCCTTGGCCTTCCCCAAAATGGTTTCAACATCCGCGGCTGTCTCCACCGCTTGACGGTCAGCCTCGGTAATGACATCGCCCTTTTGTAGGCCGGCAGTAGAGGCGAGACTCCCGATGGCAACATCGGTGATAACCGCGCCCTTCGTTGCTTCCATTCCGAACTGCTTCGCCAACTCCGCAGTCAGCGTCTGAATGCGCAGCCCGTATCGCGTCAAAAGGCTCGCACCTTCCGCCGAAGGATTAGCCGCTGCAGCGGCGTGCTCCTGCTTGCCGATCGTGGCTTTAATCGCCTGCTCTTTGCCATCGCGGTTCACCCGCAACTCCACCACCGTGCCGGGAATCGTCGCGCCGATCAAATTGTGCAGGTAACTGACATCCAGCACGTCATGACCGTCGTAGCGCACGATCACGTCACCCACCTTGATGCCGGCCTTTTCGGCCGCGGACCCCTTGTTGACTTGCGAGACCAATGCGCCCCTGGACCCGGACAGGCCGAATTGCTTGCGAAGATCCTCGGTGACGTTCTGAATCACGACACCCAACTGACCGCGCACGATAATTTCGCCCGCCATTAACTTCGGCAACATCGTCCTGATCATGTCGCTGGGAATTGCGAATCCGACACCGGCGGACTCGCCAACTCCGGTAGCAATGGCGGTATTCATGCCAATGACCTCACCGCGCATGTTGACCAACGGCCCACCCGAGTTGCCTGGATTGATCGGAGCGTCGGTCTGCAAAAAATCCTCGTAGTCCTCAATGCCCATATCCGAACGCCCAGTGGCGCTTATGATGCCTTCGGTAACGGTTTGAGCCAGTCCGAACGGCGCCCCAATCGCCATAACCAAGTTACCGGGCCGTGCGGTAACGGAGTTGCCCAGCGTAACCGTCGGTAAGTCATCTGGCACTGTCCCCTTGATCCTGATGATGGCCACATCGGTCTGCCGATCTGTGCCGACGATCTCCGCCTCGAATTGGCGCTTGTCGGCGAGTTGGACCTTGATTTCATCCACATCTTTCACGACATGGAAATTGGTCAGAATATGCCCCTTTTTGTCGACAATCATTCCGGAACCCATTCCACGCTGAGGTATTTTGATTTCGCGTTGACCGGATTGTGGCTGTGCCTGCGCCGAAGGTTGACCACCGAACAACTGCCGCAGGACATCGTCGCCGAAGAGCATGCCGAAGTCCGGTTGCGTAAACTTGACCATCTTTTCTGAATAGACGCTGACGACGCATGGTCGAACATGCGCGGCAACCATCGCGAAGGCATTGCCCAATTGCTCCGCCGGAGCGATCACGGCCGGATCAATTGGACCAGGCTTGAGTGCGTCCGCCGCCCCGTCACCGACCGTCGGGCTCATGGCTGCCGATACGACAAGCGCCGCACCCAATGCCGCGCCGACTATCCACATTTTGCTGCCGATCTTGTTCATGGACCGCCTCCTCCACTTTTGTTGCACGGTTCTGCGAGCGGCGAGCGTCTTTGCTAGCGACAAATGCTCGCCGCTTCGTGCAGCAGTGGGTAACACGGTGAAGGTTGTCCGGACAATACGCCTGGCTCTCATTCTGGTCGGCTAAATTCCTGACTCCGGCAGGTATTAGAACGATGCATTGCTGCTGGAAGACGCGACCGCTCAACGGCGGGCAGTGGGCGGGAGGCGGGCCTTTGACGGCGGGACAGCGGCATGGAAGCGGACCCTCGCCACACACGCGAGCCGAGTTCCTCCACGGGTTACCAGGCATGTCACAGGCCGGTAGTGCCGGCTTACGCCGGTGCGGTCGGCTCAATCCAGTGCGCGAGGATCGGGGGCAACAACTCCGACAACGACAGCATATTGAGAGGCTTCTGCCCCTAGTTTCCTGGTTTCTTCCAGTGTTCCCTGAGGCAGGCGTGGAGGCGCTTGCGGAACGGCTCCGGCAGGTCGCACGGTTCGTTATCGCGGTATAGCGTGATCGTCTTGCGAACGTTGTCCACGACCACGCGGCACGGATTGCACTTGGCGAGATGACCTTCAAGTTCCTTGCACACGGCGGGGTCAGCCTTTCCATCAACGTACTCGTTGAGTAACGCGAGAAGCTCGCCGCAGTTTGCTCCGTGCTTGCCGCCTAGGGTGTGAGTGTGGGAGGACTTCTTAGCCATGGGCATTCTCCTGCAAGTCCGATTCCGGGGTCGGGTCATGAGCGTGATCGTCCGGCTTGTAGCGACGCTCCCCGTCGCCGAAGACGCGGGTCAGGCGCTCGCGCAACTGCAGACGGGCGCGCAGGAGTCGGACCTTCACATTACCCTCGCCGATCCCGAGCGCCTTGGCGGTCTCCCGGACCGAGAGGTCCTCCACGTCACGCAACAGAAAGACCGCGCGGTGAATGGGGCTCAGTTCGGCAATGGCCACGTCGAGCAGTTGATGGGTTTCGGCACGCTGGGCCAGAAGGTCGGGCGTTTCGCGCCAATCGGCGATATATTCCGGATGCGGGATCTGGCCGTCCCCGTCCGGTTCGATGGCTTCATCGAGGGAGGTAACCGTCAGTCCGCGGCGCTTGCGCAGAACCTTCAGGGCCGCGTTGGCCGCAATGGCGGTGAGCCAGGTTGAGAACGCCGCTTTTTCGCGAAAACCCGAGAGGTTCTCGATGGCGCTGAGGAACGTCTGTTGCGTGACATCCTGGGCATCAAGGTCGGAACCGGTCAGGCGGCGGGCCAGACCGTAAACCCGGCGTTCATGACGCTTCACGAGATCCTCAAATGCATTCAAGTCGCCGTTCTTGGCGGCGCGTACGAGGTCGCGGTCAGAAGGTCCCACCGGCTGCATACCCTACCCATACCGATTCATTCGTGAGTTCGTCAATCAGATGACGTAATTCACGGATCCGCCCAGTTCGAAATCCCTCTGCCGCTGCATCAACTCCCTGAGCGTAATCTTCGCCATGACCTCTCGCAGGCGGGCTTCGATTTCCCCCCAGACACCGCGCGTGACGCAAATGGAACTCCGGTTGCAGGACTCGGACGCCTCCACGCACTCGACGACACTTACTGGCCCTTCCAGGATGGTCACGACATCAAGCACGGAAATCGTCTCGGGTTTCCTGGCGAGCGTGTACCCGCCCCGGGCGCCGCGTGCCGAATTCACGAGACCAGCACCCTTGAGAGGGTTGATCACCTGCCATAGGTACTTCTCAGAAATCGCCTGCCGCTTGGCAATGTCGCGCAAAATCACAGGCCCTTTGGCCTGATTCATCGCCACATCCAGCAGCACCCTCAACCCATAACGGCCTTTTGTCGAAATCCTCACGTGCAGTCTCCTTCTCGGTCTGGCTCGCCGCCGTCCTTCGTTCGGACATGTCTACTTAACGACGAGAGATTACTCTACCTACTTGCTTTAGTAAAGAAACAAGCACAAAACAGCACCGCTATTGGCCGTAATTTCTATTCAATACTTTTTCTATTGATACAGTAGATTAATAGAGTATCATGTCGGCAAATCAGATTACGCATAGGTATGTGAGAACGCGATGACCACTGAACTGACAACCTTATTGGCGCAGGCGGGGAACCGTCGAGACCCGGTTACCGGTTCCATTTCTATGCCCATTTACCAGACCGCCGCGTTTGGACACCCGGCGCTTGGCCAGAGCACCGGATTTGACTATTCCCGTTCCTCCAATCCGACCCGCCTGGCCTTGGAAGAGACCTTGGCGGCAGCGGACGGCGGTCACCGCGGCTTTGCCTTTGCCTCGGGCCTGGCGGCAATCGATTGCGTGTTGCGCCTCTTCAATCATGGAGACCGCCTTGTCGTCACCGAGGACCTATACGGCGGCACGTTCCGGCTCTTCGAGAAGACACTTCGTCCTTTCGGCATCGAGGCCATTTACGTCGACACATCGCGCCTCAAAGCCGTGGAACTCGCCGTCGCCGACCCGCGCGTGAGGGGCGTTTTCGTCGAGTCACCCACGAATCCGCTCCTGCGCATCGCGGACGTCCGGGCCATCGCCGACCTGGCCCGCGCCCGGGGCCTGCTCGTGATCGTCGACAATACCTTCCTGACGCCGGTTCTGCAGCGCCCGCTGGCCCTGGGCGCGGACTTGGTCGTCTACAGTGCCACCAAATACCTGGCCGGCCACAACGACGTCGTAGCCGGCGCCGTGGTAACGCGGACGCCGGAGCTGTCCGAACGCGTTGCCTTCTTCCAGAACGCCGTCGGCGCCGTGCTCGGCCCCCAGGACTCCTGGCTGACCCTGCGCGGTCTCAAGACGCTCCCTTTGCGCCTGGCCCGACAGCAGGAGAGTGCCGGCACTATCGCCCGGCGCCTGGCAGCCCACCCACACGTTCGCCGCGTGTACTATCCCGGGTTGCCTGATCATCCTGGTCGCGTTATCCTCGAACGCGAACGCATCGGAGCCGGTGGCATGATTGCTTTCGAAATAGACGATCCCGCGCGGGTGCCCGGCATCTTGGCCGGGGTTAAGGTGTTCCTGTTCGCTGAGAGCCTGGGCGGCGTGGAGTCGCTTATCACCTACCCGGCCGTCCAGACCCATGCGGACCTCGATCCCGCCACTCGCGAACGGCTGGGCATTAATGATCGCCTGCTGCGCCTGTCGATCGGCATTGAGGATGTCGGCGACCTGATCAGCGACCTGGAGGCCGTGCTATGAAAGACCGCACCCGGCTGATCCATTCGGGACAGGATCGCGACCCGCACACGGGCGCCTCCAGCATTCCCATTTACCAGGTCTCAACCTATCACCAGCCGGACCCCGAACATCTGGGGCCCTACGATTATGGCCGGAGCGACAATCCCACCCGCGAGGCGCTGGAGAAGACCCTTGCCCAGTTGGAGGGCGGCGCGCGCGGCCTGGCCTTCGCGTCGGGAATGGCGGCCACATCGTCGTCGCTGCTGCTCTTTCAGCCTGGCGACCATCTGGTGGTCGGCCGCGACATCTATGGCGGCACTTACCGTATTCTCACCACCGTCTTTCACCGTTGGAAACTCGATGTGACGTTCGTCGATAGCGCCGACCCCGACTCGGTTCGCCGCGCCATTCGGCCCGACACCCGGGGCCTATTCGTCGAGACGCCGGCCAATCCCCTGCTCCAGATCACGGACTTGCGCGCCATGGCCGCAATAGCCCGTGCGCATGGGCTCGTCTCTATCGCCGACAACACGTTCATGACGCCTTTTCTCCAGCGCCCGATTGAACTGGGCTTCGATATCGTTGTCCACAGCGCCACCAAGTTCCTCGGTGGCCACAGCGACCTGATCGCCGGTGCTGCCGTGGTCCGCGAGGAGGCGCTGGGCCGACGGCTGCGCGCCATCCAGAATGCCTTCGGTGCGATCCTGGGTCCGCAGGATTCATGGCTGGTCCTGCCGGCATCAAGACACTGGCCGTCCGCCTCGACGCCCAGCAGCGCGCGGCGGACCAGATCGCCCGCTGGCTGCTGTTACGCCCTGAAGTTAGCCGCGTTTACTTCCCCGGCCTTGAACAACACCCAGGCCATGACGTTCACATGCGCCAGGCCAGCGGCGCCGGCGCCGTCCTGTCGTTCGAGCTCGCTGACGGGCCGACCGCCGTCGCGTTCCTGAAACGCGTCACGTTGCCGCTGGTGGCCGTGAGCCTGGGCGGCGTGGAAAGCATCCTTTCGTACCCGGCCACGATGTCGCATGCCGCCATGCCGAAAGCGGAGCGCCTGGCGCGCGGCATCACCGACGGCCTCGTGCGCCTGTCCGTTGGCCTGGAAGACGCCGATGACCTGATCGCCGACCTGCAGTCGGCGTTGGAGGGGACAAATGCAACGTAGAGGTTTCAGTGTTCCGTGTTCAGGTTTCAGAACGGGTAGGGCGTGGGCGTCCCCGCCCCGCCGAATCAGGAACGTGACCTGTGCGCAACAGTCACGGCGCGGCGAGGACGCCGTCGCCCTGCCTGATTTTCTGAACACTGAAACCTGAACACTGAACACCCGATTCTGTTACGACCAACCACAAGCAACAAGGAGACCGAAAATGAGCAAAATATACGCAAACAACCCGGAATCGATCGGCAATACCCCGCTCGTCAAACTCAACCGAGTCGTGCAGGGCGCCAAGGCGACCGTGCTGGCCAAGATTGAAGGCCGCAACCCGGCCTATTCGGTCAAGTGCCGCATCGGCGCCGCCATGGTCTGGGATGCCGAGAAGCGCGGCGTGCTGAAGCCTGGCGTTGAAATTGTGGAACCCACGAGCGGCAACACGGGCATCGCGCTGGCCTACGTGGCGGCATCGCGCGGCTACCGCCTGACGCTGACCATGCCGGAAACGATGAGCATCGAGCGCCGCCGCGTGCTGGCCGCGTTCGGGGCCACGCTGATCCTGACGCCCGGGGCCGACGGCATGAAGGGCGCGATCAAGCGCGCCGAGGAACTGACCGCGTCGGACCCCAAGCGTTATTTCCTGCCGCAGCAGTTCAAGAATCCCGCCAATCCGGCCATCCACGAGAAGACAACGGGCCCTGAGATCTGGAACGATACCGATGGCGGAGTTGACGTGCTGGTCGCGGGCGTCGGCACCGGCGGCACGATCACCGGCATCTCGCGCTACCTCAAAAACACGCGCGGCAAGAAGATCATTTCTGTGGCCGTGGAGCCCTCGGAAAGCCCCGTGATCTCGCAGAAACGCGCCGGCCAGGAACTCAAGCCCGGTCGCCACGGGATCCAGGGAATCGGCGCCGGGTTCATCCCCGATACGCTGGACCTGTCGATCGTCGACCGCGTGGAGCAGGTGGACAGCGCCGAGGCCGTGGCCTTTGCGCGCCGCCTGGCCAAAGAGGAAGGCATGCTGGTCGGCATCTCCTGCGGCGCCGCCGCAGCCGTGGCCGCGCGGCTGGCGCAACAAGACGAATTCGCCGGCAAGACGATCGTCGTCATCCTGCCCGACGGGGGCGAACGCTACCTGTCGACCGTGTTATTCGAAGGCATCGGCGTGTAGGTATCCCTGGCGTAAACTTGGAGAGGCCCTCTGCACGACAGACTCACAGCTCCACCTGAATCCCGACCTCAATCACCCGGTTGGGCGGAAGGTGGAAGAACTTGGAGGCGTCGCGGGCATTGCGGGACAGGAACGAGAAGAGGCGCTTGCGCCAGGGGCGCATGTTGCGCGCGGCGCCGAGAATCAGCGTCTCGCGTCCCAGGAAGAAAGTGAGCTTCATAGGGTCGAGGTCGAGCCCTTCGATCTGCAAACCCCGCAGGAGATCCGTGAGGTTCGGATCTTCGCTGAACCCATAGCGGGCCACGATCCGCGTGAACCCTTCCTCCATCCGTTCAACCGACACACGTTCAACGGCCGGGATGCGCGGGACTTCCTCGTTCTGTACCGTCAGTAGGACAATGGTACGGTGCAGGATCTTGTTGTGTTTGTAATTGTGGAGCAACGTCCGGGGCACACCCGTCGCGCTGCCGGTCAGGAACACAGCCGTGCCGGGCACCCGCAGAGGCTTGTGCGCGGCAATGTCCGACAGGAACAGAGGCAGTGGCAAGCTTTCGTCCGAAAGCTTCTGGCCGAGCATCAGGCGACCCCGGTGCCAGGTGACCATCACCGTGAATATCACCAGTGCCACGCTGGCGCCCACCCACCCGCCGTTCGTGGTCTTCAGGCAGTTGGACAGGAAGAAGGCGACGTCGAACGCCAGTATCGGCAGCACGACGAGCCCCGCCAGCAACCGGTTCCAGTGCCACTGCCGCACCATGAAGACAGTGATCATGGCGGTCGTCAGCAGCATGGTCAACGAGACAGCCAATCCATAGGCCCCCGCCAGGCTGTCGGAACTCCTGAAGCCCAACACCAGCACGACCGTGCCCAGCAGGAGCGCCGCGTTTACCTCCGGCATATAAACCTGACCGATCGTTTCTTCCGACGTATGGATGATAGTCAGGCGCGGACAGTAGCCGAGTTGCATCGCCTGCCGTGACAGCGAGAAGGCGCCCGAGATGACCGCCTGCGAGGCGATGATCGTGGCAAGGGTGGCCAGCGCCACCATCGGGTAAAGAGCCCACGTCGGCGCCAGGCGGTAGAAGAGATTGGCCACTCCCTCGGGGTCATGCAGGTGGCGCAGGAGATAGGCCCCTTGGCCGAAGTAATTCAGCAGCAGAGTCGGCAGGACCAGCGTGTACCAACCGATCCGGATCGGCCGCAGGCCGAAATGCCCCATGTCCGCATAGAGCGCTTCGCCGCCGGTCAGGCACAGGAATATCGTGCCCAGGGTCACGAAGCCTTGAAAGCGGTTGATGACGAAGTAATGCACGGCGCAGGCGGGGTTAAGCGCCGCCAGTATGTCCGGCGCCAGCACGATCTGGCACATTCCCATCAGTCCAATCACCGCGAACCACACCATCATGATCGGTCCGAAAACGGACCCCACCTTGTGCGTGCCGTATTTCTGAAACCTGAACAGGCCGACCAAAATGACAAGGGCCAGCGGCACAATCCACGCATGAAAAGCCGGGGCGGCCTCCTGGAGCCCTTCCACGGCGCTAAGGACCGAGATCGCCGGGGTGATGAGCCCGTCGCCGTACAGCAAGGCCGCGCCAAACAATCCCAGGGCTACGATCAGGCGCGCGCGTTTGCCCTCGGCCCGGTCCTTGCTGCGGACCAGTGCCATCAACGCCAGGACGCCGCCTTCACCGCGGTTGTCTGCCCGCAGCACCAGGCCCAGATACTTGATCGTGATCAGGACGAGGAGCGACCAGAAGATGAGCGATAGAATCCCGAGAATGCCGGCTTCGGTCGGCGGGTTATCCGCAGTGAAGCACAGGCGAAAGGCATACAGCGGACTCGTGCCGATGTCGCCATAGACTACGCCCAACGCGGCCAGGCTCAACCCGAACAGGACGCGTTTCGAGATAGGGACCTTCTCTTGCATAAAATTCCCAAGCGGCCGCCGGGATCCAGGCGCGTGGACTAGGCCAGCGACAGATGGTCGCCATGCACCCACCCATCGGTGGACTTCCGTATCGCCTGCTCGATGCAGGCTTCAAGTTCTCGAACGTTGCCCGGCCAGCGATAGTGCTTGAGCAGATCCATTGCTTCGGGCGACACGACAGGCACGGTCTTCCCGCGCGCCCGGGCGTTCCTGGCGATGAAACGATCGACCAGCGCAGGAATGTCCGCCTTGTGTTTTCGCAAAGGTTGGACCTGGATGGGGAAGACGGTGAGTCGGTAGAAAAGGTCTCCGCGGAACGTTCCGCTGCGGACCCGTTGCTCCAGCGGGTGTTGGGTGGCGGCCAGCAGTCGGATGTCAACGGGAATAGGCGTGGTGCTTCCCACCGGTTCGAATACCCGCTCCTGCAAGAGCCGCAGCAGCTTAACCTGGGTGGACGGGGCCAGTGCGGCAATTTCATCGAGAAAAATTGACCCGCCGTGAGCCTTCTCCAGCCAACCTTTGCCGGCGTTCCGGGCGCCGGGGAATGCGCCTCGCGCATATCCAAAGAGTGTCCGTTCAAGAATATCCACCGCCACTTCATCGCAACGGAGCGTGATGAAGGGTCGATCGCCTCGGTTGCTCATATCGTGAATAAGCCTTGCTATCAGATTCTTGCCCGTTCCCTGCTGGCCGCGAATCAATACGGGCGCATTGCTTGGCGCCACCTGCCGGATTTGCCGCCGAACCCGTCGCGTGGCACGCGAGTTACCGATCAGCATCGTCCACAACTTACGGAATGGACCCTTCCTTTCCATAGTCCTCCACAGTCCCTCTGTGTTTACCGCGTTTATCTTTTGCAGCAATCATGCCACTGTGCCCAAGAAGACTCTGTATATTATTCAACTTACTACACAGCAACGTGTTGAAGAGATATAACTGTGGTTACAGCAATGACCTTTCGAATCTGTTTGAATCCAATACTGTCGCTCCGTGCTATTCAAACAACACTCTTGTATGATTGGGAGGTAGGCCTACAAATCGCACCGAGAGCGCGATGGGCGTGCCGCCGCCTGCGTCCGGCCCCGGGAAGATTCCGTAACCCGCCGTTTCAGCGCGAGACGGCGTGCAAGCGGAGCAGCAATACAATGACGAGGATGATTAGCGTCACGATCGGGATGGCCGCGACGAGCAGGATCGTGTGCATATTCTGCAGAATGGACGGCCGACTGCTTGCCGGGGGTTTCAGTCTATCCGCGCGCCCCGTGACAACGACGCCGCCAACCTCGTCAAGGTCGCGTTTCATCTCGGCAATGGTCTGATAGCGGTCGTGCGGCTGACGCTCCATGGCGTGCAGAACGACCTCTTCGGCATTGGCGGACAGAAGCGGATTGACCTTTCGTGGCGCAACGGGATCTCCGATGATCCGCGCGTTCATGATAACGAAGGGATTCTCACCTTCGAACGGCGAGGAGCCGCTGAGCATTTCGTAAAGAATCGCGCCGACGCTATAGATGTCGGTCCGGGCGTCGCCGCGTTTGCCCTTGACCTGTTCGGGGGCCATGTAGTCGGGCGTGCCCATTGTGGGCGTGAACCCGGTGAATGTGAGCCGCCGGCCCTGCACGGCTTTTGCGATGCCGAAATCCATGATCCGCAGCGAGCCATCGTAGCACAGCATGATGTTCGCCGGCTTGAGATCGCGGTGGATGATGTTGAGCTTGTGCATGTAGTCGAGGGCGTCACAAATACGGCTACCGATCTTCAGCGCGTCCCGCTCAGGCACCGGTCGGACGGTCGTCATCAAATGCGACAGCGTGTAACCCTTCAAGTATTCAGTGACGATATAGGGCCGGCTCTTGTGTTCGACCTGGATGAATTTGAGCAGCCCCGGATGGTCGAGCTTGCGCCCGATTTCTTCCTCGCGTTGGAAACGCGCAAAGAAACCCGGATCGCTTTCGTACTGCATGTGCGGGACTTTGACGGCGACTTCCTTGCCGGTTTCGCGATCGGTTGCCCGATAGATGATGGCCATGCCGCTGCGGCTGATGACTTCCGCGATTTCGAAACGATTGTCCACGACCTGGCCCGGGTACAACTCGCCTGCCGCAAGGGGCCGCGTTTCCTCGTGATAAAGGGGCGCGCCGCGGTAATTGCTGACCGCCTCGACACGATCGACCCGAATCACCTGGACGGTAATGTTGTCGGATGCGCCACGTTTTTCGGCAAGGGCGACAAGCTGCTTGGCCGCTTCGTCGGGCGGCACCCGGCAGACGATATCGGCAATTTCCGAGTCAACGACACAGGTGTACAGTCCATCGCAACACAGGACGATAAAATCGCCTTTCGTGACGATCGCCTCGTCGCAATCGACACGGATCATCGGATCCTGTCCGACGCTCCGCGTAAGAATCGAGCGCTGTTCGCTCGCCAGTGCGTCGCGCTCGCTGATAAGGCCGAGCTTCTTCTGCATGGCGACATAGCTGTGGTCCGTCGAAAGCTGCCGGATGAGGCCCTTCTGGATGACGTAAACGCGGGAGTCGCCGACATTGCCGACAGTGACCTGGTTATTCCGCAGTACGGCCACGGCAACCGTGGTGGCCATCTTTGTCTCGCCGCGACTTTCCATGTTCTTGTCGTAGACGGCAAGATTGGCGGCGTTGACGGCCTGTGTGATGATCTGGGTCGCCGACAGGCCGTCCTTGGCTTCGCGGAACGTCTTTAGAATCTCATCCACCGCGAGCCGGCTCGCGATCTCTCCATGGGCCTGGCCGCCAACGCCATCAGCAAGGACGGAAATCGCGCCACGCGTGCGTTTTTCCTCGATTGTTTCCGGCTGCCAAAAACCATGTGCGTCTTCGTTGACCGTGCGCACGGTTCCCGGCGAGGTGCAGTCTGCTTGGATGACTTCCATGGACTATCCTTGGCTTCAGAGCCGCATTACAGCATGGTTTTCAATTGTTGGAAACACCGAACGGAAAGCGGCGGTCGCTCTCGCGACCGCCGCCGGTTAGTCGATCACTCGCCCGCTACTTCAAAGCTCGGCTGTTGCCGGCTTCTGCGTGAGGAGAATCTCCTTCCCATGCGACTTGCTGGATTTCGCAAAGTAGTACGCGCCGTAGATCGCCCAAAGCCCGCAGAATCCAAGCGCGATGAACGGCTCCTTCCAGCTCATGCCGGCGACCGTGAACGGGCCGATGAGATAGAACAGCATGCAAGCCAGGTTGGCGATCAACCCGAACACCGGAACGACAACGTGCTTGAAGCCGTGGAAGGACTTGTGTTCCTTGAAGGCGACCATCGCGATGACGTTTGTGATCATGTACAGCAGGAAGGTTCCGAAATTACTGATCAACGTGATGATGACCAGCGTGTTCGGCAGCTTCGTATAGGTTTCGGGCGAGAAGATGCCGAAGCTGTACCAGATATTGTGATACTTGGCGTCCAGCGGGGCCGGCGCGCTGCTCTGTCCACCCAGGTAGACGATGCAGGTGACGATTCCGACAACGGCGGAGATCGCAGCCAGCGTCCAGATCGCCCGGTACGGCGAGAGTGTCCGGCCGTGTACCAGGCCGAAGTGTGACGGAACTTCCTCGTCGCGGCCCATCGCGTAGGTGACGCGCGCGCCGGTGCTCAAACAGGAGAGCGTCGTGCCGATCAGCGCCAGGAAGACCGTCGAGGCCTGGACGAGCATGAAGGCGCGGCCGGCTTTATAGCTGCCGAACAGCCAGGTGCCGACAATGACCATCATGTCCCCGAGCGGTGCGCCCGAGGCGCCGGCGTTCGGCAAGGTGTAGCCGTTGTGCAGGAAGTAATTCGCGGCAAAATACTCGAGCAGGTAGCAGAACGCACCTTGTATGGCCAACGAGAGCAACACGGCTCGCGGCACATCGCGTTTGGCGTTCTTCGCTTCTTCACCCATCGCCGTGACGGATTCGAATCCAACGAGGATCAGGATCGCGATGCACGCCTGGATGAAGATGAAGTTGAAGCCGTGAGGAGCCACCACCGACAAAGCCGTCGTATGGAAGTTGAATGTCGGATTGCCTTTGTCGTCCTTGGTGATCGCCTCTTCGGGCTTGTAGCTCACGGTGAACGGCGCGGCCAGCTTTGCGTCCGTCGTCGGCTTGCCGTCTTTATCGGCCATGATGGGCGTGCCATCCTTGTCCTGCGAGTCCACCATTTGCATCTGGAAGACAGGCAGTCCCTTCGCATCGACGACGGGCTTGCCCTTGTCATCGAGTGCTGGCGCAGGCTTGCCATCCGCCCCCATCACGGGTTGCGCAACTCCTTTGTCGTCTTTCACGACTTCTTGCGCGACCTGATAGTCCACGGCGACGCCGTTGGACAGGTGGTAGCCTTGAGCGTCCTGCGGGTGCCGGGTGCGGTATGCGATCGCCATGACGGTGAAGACCAGCAGCGCGGAAATCTGAATCACGTTGATGGCCGCGTTCACGCCGGTAGTGCCGCCCACACCGCGAAAGGCGATGTAAGCCACACCGAAAGCGAACAGCACACAGAACGCATACATGAACAGCGGACTGTTGTAGTTGCCCGCGAACGTGTCGGGGAAGAACTGGTTCAACAGATAGCCGCCAAGAATGGCCGTTACGCCCACCATGCAACCTGGGTAAACCCAGTAATACAGGTGGCTGGCCCAGCCGGTCACAAACTTGGCGAGACGGGCGAATTTGTAGGCATGCGTCTTCGACAGGAACGCCCGCTCGGCATATAGGTAGGACGACCCTGCGCCCGGGAATAGTTTCGACAACTCGGCATAGCTGATCGCCGTGGCGAAGCACAGCAGGAGAGCCCCGAGAATACCAAACCACATCGCGCAACCGGCCACCGGCGCGCCATACAACGATTGCATCTGGAACGTCAGCCAAAGGAATGCGCCTGGCGCAATCAGTGCCATGGCATTCGACGTCAGCCCGGTCAGCCCGAGTGTCGCCTTGGTTGACGGTTTGTCTTTGCCGGTTCCTGCCGGCGATGCTGGTGTAGTGCTCATGACTCCCTGATCCTTTCTGCTCTGCGGTTTGCGTTTTCCGGTCAGGGTGGCAATTCGCATGAGGTATGCCAACGCGTCCGTATTTTCGGTCATATTCGTTGCATCAGCCTTATGATCAATAGGTTACGGCTTAAAAATCAACGCCGTCCCACTATTCCAGCACGAAAATCACGATGACAAAGGCGTCGCCGTTGGTGTTAATATCACATAATTGTCATCCAATTTAATGATAAGTTCATATATGTATCCAGGAGCTGCTCCGCGGACATTTTTTAAGACTCGCCCCAGACACCCTTTGAACTATTCTATGAACGTGGCGGGCATTCCCGAGGCTGACCGCGCGCCGACCCAGGCGATCCCCGCGCAGAACCCGGGTCTGGCCCGGTTATTGCTGACTTCATGTGGCGACGCGAGACAAGAACCGCCAGGGATCGACACACGTGAAAATTGACAATACCCGCCGGAGAAGAGCGAGCGCAGTTTGCTTATCGGCTTGTGCCTTGCTGATGTTGGTTGCGACCGGCGTCCAGGGGAGTGAACGCGCAGGGACCGCGGCATCGCCTGCCGCAAACACGCCAGGAGCGGCGGCAACGGCTACGGTGACCGACAACAGAAACGCCGACATTGCATCGTCCGCCGCTGCCGTGGTCGAACGGGATGCCGGCGTCGCGGGTGGCGATTCCGCGGCTGGTCGGGCCGACAGGACGACCGGTTCGGAAGCGGGTGACTTGGGGCGGGAGGTCGCGCACAACCGCGTCTCGATCAATTTCGTCTGGACGTTGTTGGCGGGATTCCTCGTTATGTTCATGCAGGCCGGCTTCGCGCTGATCGAAACCGGCATGTGCCGGGCGAAGAACGCGGCGCACGTCATGGCGATGAATTTTCTCATCTACCCCCTCGGCATGCTTGGGTTCTGGATGTGCGGGTTCGCGATCATGTTCGGCGGCTATGGGAGCAATCCGTCGCCTATCGGCTGGCAGCCGCCCCTTGGCCACGGTCTCGCCCTGCTGAATTCCGAACACGGAATCCGGTTGGCCGGTAAATTCTTCGGCCTCTGCGGCGGAACGGGGTTCTTCTTGAATCCGGCGGCTTTCAGCACGGCGGTCTTCTGTTTCTTCCTCTTCCAGATGGTCTTCATGGATACCGCCGCGACGATCCCCACCGGCGCAATGTCGGAACGATGGCGGTTCAAAAACTTCATCCTCTACGGTTTTTGGGTCGGCATGCTCCCATATGCCCTTTTCGGAAACTGGGTCTGGGGCGGAGGCTGGCTCGCACGGCTGGGCGAGAATTTCGGACTCGGTCATGGCCACGTCGATTTCGCCGGCTCATCGGTGGTCCACTTGTGCGGCGGCATGATTGCGTTGGTCGGCGCGTACGTTTTGGGCCCGCGTTACGGAAAATACGCGCCCGACGGATCGCCGCGGCCGATTCCGGGCCACAACGTCATCTATGTCATTCTGGGAACCTTCATCCTTGCGTTTGGTTGGTTCGGTTTCAATTCCGGTTCGTCGCTCAGCGGCACCGAGCACCGCATTGCCATCGTCGCCGTCAATACCATGCTCGCCTCGGCGGCGGCCACATTCGCGAGTTGCCTTGTTCTTTATTGGAAAATCGGCAGGCCGGAACCCTCGCTGTTGTGCAACGGCACGCTCGCCGGCCTCGTGGCGATTACCGCGCCGTGCGCCTTCGTGACTCCGTTCGCCGCAATCGTCATCGGCGCCGTGGCCGGAACCATCGTCATCATGTCCGTCCTGCTGTTCGACACAAGATTCCGCATCGACGATCCGGTGGGCGCCATTTCCGTTCACGCCGTCAACGGGGCCTGGGGCGCACTGAGCGTCGGCCTCTTCGCCAATGGCAGCTATGGCGCGGGATGGAATGGCGTCCACAAACTCTTCAAAGATGGGGTCGTCCAGACTCTCTTCAACGATGGCACCGGCGCAACGATCGCGAAATACAAGTCGTTCCTCGCCGCAGGCTGGCATGACGAAGGCGTCACCGGCGCCTTCGGCAAACTGTTCGGCGCGCCCTTCAACGATTGGTCGCAACTCGGCGCCCAGCTCACCGGCACCCTGACCTGTATCATCTTCGTCGGCACCTTCGCGTTGCTGTGGTTCAAACTTTCGAGGCTGATCGTGCCGATGCGACCGAACGTGGAAGAGGAATTACAGGGCCTCGACATCCCTGAAATGGGGGCCGAAGCGTACCCGGATTATCAACTGACCGACAAATCGTCGCCGCTGTGAGCGCGGGATAAAGGAAACGAACCATGAAGATCGTCGTCGCCTACATCCAACCGCAACGCCTGCAGGCCGTGAAGAAAGAACTGTTCCTGCGCCAGGTGTATAAAATCTCCGTCAGTAATGCCGTCGGCTGCGGCCAGCAAAAAGGGTACACCGAGACCTACCGCGGAACAATTTCCGAGGTCAACTTGCGACCCAAGATCCGCCTCGAGATCGCGGTCAACGACAATTTCGTTGCACCCACCGTCGAAGCGATCATCACCGGCGCGCGCACGGGCAAGATCGGCGATGGAAAGATCTTTGTGACGAACCTGGAGGAATGCATACGCATCCGAACGGGCGAAACAGGATCGGAGGCCATTGGATGACGGGAACGGGTATGCCCCAGCTCAACGCTTATTGCCCGGCCAGGCACTCGGCCAGGGGCTTCTGCCACTCGTCGTACAGGGCATCGATGTTCTCGTAGGGATCCAGCCTGCCCCATTCGCATTGAGCGAAGAGACCGCCGCGGTTCCGGTCGAGCGCCCTCCGAATGCGGCGCACACCCGCGCGAACCTCGGCGGCTGTCCCGAATGGCTGCAGGTGCTGGCGGTCCAGCTCGCCCCAGAACGTGATCTTCCCGACAAGCGTCCGCCCGATTTCCTCGACGTCCATGCAATAGAGCTGGCTGTTCACGGCGCTCACGCCGATTTCAACCAGGTCCGGCATAATGGCGCGGATATGCCCGTCGGAATGGAAGAAGGCATACTTGCCGGCCTTGCGCAGGATCGCGACATACTCGCGGTAGAGCGGCTTGAAGATCGCGCGCCACGTTTCCGGGGCGATCAGCAGCGACGTCTGGGAGCCCCAGTCATCCATGAAGCTGACCGCCTGCACATCGGTTTTGGCCCAGGCCGTCATCTCGCGCAGATTGAACTCGTGCAGCATGCCGATGAGCCGGCGAAGTTCGGGCGGATCGTAGGCGAGATCGCAGAGCAGGCTCTCGGTACCGCGCAGGAACTGCAGCCTTTCGAAGGGTCGGATCAGGGTACCCCCGAGCGTAAACCGGTCCGACCCGGCGATGCTCCGGTCGACGCTGCTGAAATCGGCTTCGTCCAATAGCTCAGTCGGCATCCGGTACGAGGCCAGGGCGCTCCAGTCGGCAAGGGGCGGATGCTTGACCTCGCCAACCACTCCGTATTCGGCCACTTCCCAGACACAACCGAACTCGTCCGTGTAAGCCCCCACCTCATAGGGCCTTCCCTTGGCGTACTTCGAGCGCCCGTACGGCGAAGCCGTTCCCTGCAGGTCGCCCGGATATTTGGCACGGAGGCGATCCCACTCCTCCCGGCGCTTGACGGTCACCCCGGGCAGGGCCCAGAAATCCCTCGGCGCCCGGTCAACCGGTTGATGATTCAGCGTTCGTTCCACGCGTTCTCTCGAATTCATGGTCCATCCCCTTTCCCGCTTGCCCGACGGCGCGGCGCCCTTGAAATCCGACGGCCAGTATCCCAGTGTCCGGCCGGCCTTGACAAGCACAAGACGCCGGTGCGGCGCGGGCACGACGGAGTGTGCCCCTCCATCGAAATCGTCTGCGATGACGCCTGATGGAGGGCGCCGCTCCGTCATCGCCGTGCCCGGAGGCCCGGCGATGATCGGGGGCGGCTGCTCCGCCGTTGATCTCGAATGCGGGCTGTGCCATCATCGCGCCATGACATCCCGAGAACGCGTCTTGAGGGCGCTCGCTTGCGAGCCATCCGACCGGGTACCGATCAATTACAGCGCCAATGCCGGCATCGACCGGCGGCTGAAGGAGCATTTTGGGCTTGAGGCAGGCGCATACGAAGGTCTGCTGCAGGCCCTCCATGTGGATTTTCGCGGCGTCGGGCCGGGGTATGTCGGCCCCAAGCTGCACGCCGACATCCCCGAACGCGGCGTGCAGGTGGACGACTGGGGTATCCACCGGATGTGGATCGAACATCCCTCCGGCGGTTACTGGGATTACTGCGACTTCCCGCTGCAACACGCCACCGAGGAGGAGATCGCCGCCTGGCCGATGCCCTCGCCGGACCACCACGATTACAGCGGCATCGTCGAAGCCTGCCGGTATTTCGACGCGTTCGGTCTCTATGTCGGCGGCGCCGGCCTCGCGGATGTCATCAATAGTAACGGGATGCTGCGCACGATGGAGCAGACGCTGGTGGACCTGATCACGAACGACCCCGCGGGGCTGCTCCTGATCCGGCGGCGCTTGGCCGTCCAACTCGAGACGACTCGCCGCACGCTGGAAGCGGCAAAGGGGCGCGTGGACTTTCTCTGGATGGGCGAGGACCTGGGCACGCAACGCGGCCCGACCATCGGCCTGGACCTGTACCGCCGTCAGCTTCGCCCAATGCACCAGCAGTTCGTGGACCTGGCGCGCTCGTTCAATATCCCGGTCATGGTCCACACCTGCGGCTCCAGCAGTTGGGCCTATGAGGACTTTATAGAGATGGGCGTCTCGGCTGTGGACACGCTACAGCCCGAAGCTGCCAACATGTCGCCCGCCTACCTCAAGAAGACCTTCGGGGGCCGGCTGGCCTTTCACGGCTGCATCAGCACCGCCGGGCCTGTGGCGACCGGCACCGTTGCGGATGTGGCGGCCGACTGCCGCCAGACCCTGGACATCATGAAGCCGGGCGGCGGCTACTGCTTCGCCCCGACGCATGCCTTGCAGGACAACTCGCCGACCGAGAATGTCGTCGCCATGTACGACACCGCCCTGAAGTACGGGTGAGTTCCGGGGCGCCACACCCTTTACCGGCCGGGACGGCCGGCTCCAAGACGCCGGTTTCACTTGGAGCCGGCGGTCCTCCGCCGGTAGCCCTGCCAGGCGGTCACCCCACCGTTAACGTCGCGGCCAGCAGCGACAGCGGCGGCAAGTCGCATCGGGCCCGGCCGTCCTTGACCGTCATCCCGGCGTAGGCCTGCGCCCGCACCACATCGGGGTTCTCGTAGGAGTTCTCCGCCTTGGGACCGGGTCCCGTGAGAAGCTCGGCGGATTCCACGGCGCGCACCATGCGGTCGGCCACGTGCACGCAGACCGGCGCCGATGCGTCCAAGCTGCGGTTGGTGAGGAAGACGTGCAGGCGATTGCCGTCGAGAATGGCGCTGGCATCCACGAACGGCGTCCTGCCGTTGGTCTTGCCTTCGTATTCCGGCCCGTCCACGACCGGCCTGAGCGCCAAGCCCGTGCGCCGCTTCGAGAACATCTCGAAAGGATGGAAAATGCTCTGCACGAGCAGGTCGTCGCCGCGCGTCAGGATGGGCGCGATGATGTTGACGATTTGGGCAAGGTTGGCGATCTTAACGCAATCGGCGTGGCGCACGAAGCTGTGCAGGAAGCCCGCGACGACGAGCGCGTCTTCCAGGTTATAGACCTCTTCGATGAGGTGCGGAGCGACTTTGCCTTCGCCATCCATCTGCATGTTCTTGTACCAGACATTCCATTCGTCGAAACAGAGGTAGGCGCGCTTGCGGCTCTTGCGTCGGGCCTGAACGAAGCGGCAGACCGCGTCCATTTCCTCGATCTGGCGGTCGATGGAATTGGTGACGGCCAGGTAGTCCGGTGTGTCGCCGCCATGGTTGCCGACGTAGCGGTGCAGGCTGACGTAGTCGGCCGCATCACCGAGATGCTCCAGCACGGTCCGATCCCACTCCATGTAGGATCCCATGCCAGTGCTGCACGAGCCGCAGGCAACGATCTCGATGCTCTTGTCGGTGTCCTTCATCATTTTGGCCGCCTGCTGGGCCCGGATGGCGTACTGGTCGGCCGGCACATGGCCCAACTGCCAGGGTCCGTCCATCTCGTTGCCCAGGCACCACAGTTTCACGCCGTGGGGAGACAGGCTACCGTTGGCGGTGCGCAGGTCGGCGTAGCGCGTGCCGGCCGGACAGTTGCAGTACTCGACCCAGTTGCGCGCCTCTTCCGGCGTGCCGGTGCCCAGGTTGGCGGTCAGCATCGGCGTCCAGCCCATCTTGCGGCAGAGCCCGACGTATTCATCCGTCCCGAACTGGTTCGGCTCGATGCTCTGCCAGGCCAGTTCGCGCACGGTGGGACGTTTCGCGCGCGGACCGACGCCATCCATCCAGTGATAGCCCGACGCAAAATTGCCGCCGGGGTAACGCATGGCGGTCATCTGCAGTCGCTTCAGCGCCGCCAGGACGTCCTTGCGGCAGCCATCCTCATCGGCATGGCGGCTCTTCGGCTCGTAGACGCCTTCGTAGACCGCGCGCCCCATGTGCTCGAGAAAGCCGCCGAACACGCGCGGATCGACGGCGCCGACATGGTAACGGGAATGCAGGTGTAGATTCGTTGTGTTCATGATGACTCCAGTACACGCCCGGCAGCCCGTTGCCAAGCCTGGAATGGTCGGCCGAATTGCCGCGCGGCTTGCACGGGGCCGGTCATCCTGTAGAATCGCCGCCATCCATGCACAAACGCCGCCCTGATCCTCTTCGCACCCTCCTGATCGCGCTAATCGCGGTCACCGTCAGTCTCGGGTTGCGGGCCCAGGACGCGCCGACGCCCCCGATTCACCTGGTCATCCTGCACGCCAACGATACGCATGGCGATCTGGATCCCGTGCCCGTCAAGGGACAACTCGTTGCCGGCATGGCCCGCATGGCGACGATCGTCAATCAAGTGCGGGCCGAGAACCCCGGCGGCATCTTGCTGCTGCACGCCGGCGATATCCTGTCCAGGGGCGACGCGCTCACCGTGCACTCGGGCGGCGACTTGAACTTCCGCATCATGGGCGCGATGGGCTTCGATGCCCTCACGCCGGGCAATGGCGATTTCTACTTCGGGCTGGATAATCTCCGCCGCCTCGGCCGCCTGGCCCGTTTTCCCCTGCTCCACGCCAACACAACCCTCGCGGGCACGGATACCGCCCCCTTCGTGCCGATGATGACGACCACCGTCCAGGGCGTTCGCGTGGCGATCATCGGCGTCGGCTGCCTCAACAAGGATCACCCGACCACGCGCCTCCTCGGGTACCGCGAGCCGGAAGACTGCGTCAGGGAATGGGCGGCCCGACTGCGCCCGCAGTGCGATCTCTTGATCGCCCTCACCCACATCGGGGTCAGCCCGGACAAGCACCTGGCGGCCAAGGTCCCGGCGCTCGACCTGATCGTGGGCGGGCATTCCCACACGCAACTCGACAAGCCGATTCGAGTTTCCAGGCCGCGCGACGGCGGCAGCGTCGTCATCGTCCAGGCCGCGGCTGGCGGCTTATATCTGGGGCGGGTGGATGTCTACCTGCAGCCGAGCGACACAACCCGGCTCACGGTCGACCGCATCGAGGGCCGATTGATCAGCCTCGACGAAACCGTCCCCGAAGACCCCGTCGTGGTCGCCATGCTTGAGCCGGAGCGTGCCGTGCTCGCCGCCACAGTAGCCACCCTCGACGAGCCGTTGCCGAATGCCGGCGCAGGCCGGGGCACCATGGGCGCCTTTGCGGCCGAGGCCGTCCGCGAGCAGACCGGGGCCGATGTCGCCCTACTGGATCGGGGCGCCGTATGCGCCGGCCTGCCCGCGGGGAAGGTGACGCTGACCGACATCTGCAAGGTCCATCCCTGGCGCAACCACGTGTTGCTGCTCACGTGCACCGGCGCCCAGCTTGCCGACTGGATCGCCGTACTCGATCCGCTAGTCGCCGGTTGCGAGTATCGCCGGGTTATCCTAGGCATCAAGGGCTTGCGCATCGGGGATGACCCGGCCGTGGCCGACCGCGTCTACCGGGTGGCCGTGGGGGATTACCTGCGCGCGACAACGCCCCTCTTGCGCGACGTGCCCGCGGACGACACAGGCGTGCGCGTCGATTCGGCCTTGGAGGCGCACCTGCGCGGGCTCACGAAGCTGAAACCCTGACGGTCCGCGCGAGACGTTCTTAGCGTATCTGGGTAGGGCGACGGCGTCCTCGCCGCGCCGAGACTGTTGCGCCTCCCTCGCGTGACTGTTGCGGCGGGGCCGGAGGCCCACGCCCTACCTGCTTTCCGCCACATCCTTTGCGCAACGGAAGCCGATGACAGGGCGTCCCGAAAGGCAGCCCTGCCGCAAGTCAGGGCTGCTGGCGTTCCCACGGAAGGTGGTTTCGATCTCGGTATCCCTACTTAGATAGGAGCCGCCCCGGAATACGTGGCCCGGCCCCTTGACGTCGTTCACCGGGTTCCGCTGCTTCGCGGCGCCGTAGGCATCCGGATCGAAGCTATCCTGGACCCACTCGGCGGCATTGCCTGCCAGGTGAAGGAGCCCGAAGGGGCTCACCGCCGGTTCGGCTACGCCTGAGGAAAAGAGAGTGCCGAGCGCTTCGCGCGGCAAGCCCTGATCGACGTCCCAAGTTTCTTCCGGCAAAACCCGCGGCGGGCGGGGTTCCACGTGCGTGCAGGAAAACCGGGGCGGCGGCGGGGGCGGGTCGCGCCGATCCATCTCGGCCGCCAGGAAGCTGCGGCCGGCGGGATTATTGACGACCGTGGCGGAGGGTGCGGCGGCGCCCCAGGGATACGCTCGCGTATCTGCGCCGCGGGCCGCCCGTTCCCACTCTGCTTCCGTGGGCAGGCGTTTGCCTTTCCATTTGGCATAGGCGTAGGCGTCGAACCAATCTACGCCGACGACCGGCTGTCGATCCCGGCTCAGGACGGGGGACTTCCAGCCTTGGGCCTGATGATCTTTCAGCGGCGGGGCCTCGGGGTGCTCCATGCTGTAGTCCTGGGTCGAGCGGACATGATTGACGAACTCCTTGTACTCGGCGTTTGAGACTTCACAGCGGTCGATCCAGTAGGGCTTCAGATAAATCAGGCGCATGGGGAAATCGGCGTCGGTGGGCGCAGCGTTCTCTCGGCCGCGCAGGAAGTAACCGCCTGGAATGTAAACCATATTGGTGTCGGCGCCGGCCGGCCCATTCAACTCCTCCGGGGTTCGCGCGGCCTGGTAGGCCGTCAGGATCTTCTTTTCCATTTCCATCAGGACGGAGAAGTCCATGCCGGCAAACTCGCCTTCCCCGCCGAGGACGGGATTACCCGCATTGGCCTGGTTCCGGGTTACGCGCTCGACCCAGAACAGCAGGAACGTATCCATCTCGGCGGCGGCCTGGTCGAAGTCCTTTTCTTGGAGCAGGATCGGGATCCGTTCCGTCATCAGGGACGGCAGGCGCCGGGCGATTGCTTTTCGCTCCGTCAAAATGCGGTCAAAGCCCTGCCGGGCGACCGGATTCTGGGTGTAGCCCGGCCGGTCGATGCCGGGGTACTCTTTCTGGGCGTTCAACAGGATCCGTGAAAGGTTGCCGTAACGAGTCACCGAAGCCTTGATGGGCGGCATCCATGCGCCATCCAGCTTCTCCATGCCTTCCGCCAGTTTCTTGTGTTCAGCGTCAAAGGCGGCCCTCCGCTCCGAGATCCAGCCGGCCTCCTTGCTCTGGGGCCACTGGGCAAGGAACTCGTCGAACAACGTCACAGCCTTCGCATAGGCGGCGTCGGTCAGGTTTGTCCTGGGGGACAGTTCCAGCGACTTGAGGCACTTGGCAAACATGGACTCCAAAGTATCTTGGCGAATCTCCAGCACGTCGGTCTTGAGATAGCGCTGCTTGCCGGCAATCGTGCCGGACGTGGTCTTGACGACCACCTGGTTGGTTTCGCCGGGATCGGCGGGCAGGATCTCGCCCTGGACGGTAGTGCCGTCCTTCAGTTTGACCGATGACGTCTGCGGCGGGAGGAAGTCACGGGCCGCCGGCGAGAGATCGGAACGGGTAACCGCCCCACACCAACTTGCTGCTACTGAGACAAGAACTGCCAAAACCAACCTGGAACGCATGATGAAACTCCCTGGCGGCGCCGCCTGAACCGATAGCGAGGGATTGTAGGCTGTATCGACCGGGAATCCAAGTGCAAGGGACGCCGGGAAAAGCGCTGGAGATCGGGCGGGAGCGGCGGTATCCTCCGAATCGGTACGACGAATAGCGAAAGGAGTCACCATGCCACTCATCAAGATCACGTCATCTGTCGAAGTTCCCGCCGATAAGCGCGAGGCATTTCTCGCGGCCGTTTCCAAGACCATGTCTGCGGCCACCGGCAAGCCGGAACGCGTCATGATGGTCGTCCTGGACGCCGGCTCCGTCATGCTCGACACGAAATCCGGTCCCGGCGCCTATGCCGACGTGCGAGCCATCGGTGGCCTAACCCCCGAGGTGAACGCGAAGATCACGGCGCAAGTCTGCGCGCTCCTAAAGCAATGGCTGAGCATTCCCGGCGAGCGCGTCTACCTGACGTTCACGGAAGTTGCCGCCACCAACTGGGGCCATAACGGCAAGACGTTTGGGTGAGGCGGGGACTCGGGCGGGCGTGGCCGCGCCGGTCAGGGCGTGGTTCCTCGGTTGGGTGTCTCTCTCCGCCCGAGCACCTGCTCTTTGCTGTATTCGATGCTCTTGAAATGCCTGAAATCCGAGGGACGGCCCTCTTCCATGCGCTCGACGATGGTGCGATTCGACATGGCAGGCTCATAGCTTGGGTCTATTTCAAGAGCACGGTCGATCTCGGCCAGCGCTTCGGCCTTGCGGCCCAACTTGGCGAGGCAGAGGCCCATATTGCCATGCGTCGGCGCATTGCGGCCATTCTTCGCGGCGCTGGCACGAAACCCAGTCAGGGCACCCGTCCAGTCCTGCTGTTCCATGAGCGCAAAAGCCCGATTGAACGCGTCGTGCGACGCCAGATAGGTGTCCAGATCGAGACCATCGATCCTGAGGATCGTGGCGGCCACGCCGTCGAGAAACGACTTCGCCTGCATGCCAGTCGTGTCGCCGGAGTTCCCCAGTTCAACGACCTTGCGGTACGAGCGGATGGCGTTACCGACATCAAGTTGTTTCTGGTAAGACACCGCCTTGTTGAAATGGGCTTCGACAAAATAGGGGTAAATCGCAAGGGCTCGGTCGAACCATTCGATGGCCTCCTCATGTTTCCCCTCGATACCGTACAAGGTTCCCATGGCGTAGCAAACGGTATGATTCCGCGGATGATCCCGGAGTAGGCCGGTCAGGGCCGTCCATGCTTCGCCCTTCTTGCCTCGCTGGACGAGTTCCAGCGCGTCGTTCGCGGCCTGCTCAACTTCGGGATTTACCTCGGCAATGAACTCTCCCACTTGTAGCGTCGCTGGTGGGCGGCGGGTGGCACGATACTGCTGGGCGGCAATGTAGTACGTACAATCGCCGCAAGTCACATCGCGACTCTCGGCGCAACAAAGTGTGCAAACGGCCGCGTTGGCCCGGCGCAAGCACCGCCGCTGCCCCTTCCGTCTTCCGCATACTGGGCATGTGGTTGTCATGGATTCGAGACTCCTTCCAAAATCGTCCCAGTTGGATCAAGTCGCAGCACGCAACTGTTGCCGTGCCTATGCGGGTTGAGGGACCTCGGCTCTGTCAAGTCTGACGGCATGATCTGAAACGCTCTGCGGGAAGTCAAAGGTGCGGCCATCGGCGAGTTCCAGAAAGCTCGTTCGCCCCTCGGCCCAGGCCCAGACAACCAGTTGCCCCCATGTCGGACTCGTAGTCATGTCGAGTGGCGCCATCACAACCTGCGCTTGTCACGCATACGTTCTGTCGCCCCACTTCTTTTCGAGTGCGTCGATCGCGGTGCGCGCAGTGAGCACCCAGGTGGCCGCCCACGCCTTGGCGTCGAAAACCGTTTGCTCGCCGATCTCACGAGCAAGGCATTCGAACGGGGAATTACAAACCTGAGCCAATCTCATGTATCGTCGCCGGGCGGTCACCTCGACCTCGGTCGCGACATTAAGGCGTCGCGCAATAATAACTTGAGCAAGTGGAGTGGATGTGTTGAACTGGGTGCATGACAGATGCAGCCTTGGTTGAGCAAGTGAGGCGGAAGTTCACGGCGCTGAATGCTTTCATGGACGAGCGGATGCGGCGACAG
>CAITUY010000095.1 GCA_903895695.1 uncultured bacterium | reverse complement strand
TTACGCGGTCTCCCGCCCATTCGCGCACCGCTTCGGCGCGGTTGCCGCATCAATCGCCTCCATTGCCTGTGTCATGCGCCAAAAAACATCCTTGGCGAAGCGCGGCGGCACTGCCGCCACGCTTCGCTAAGGATTCGGGAGACCCCGCCGCCTGCATTGAACAGGCTTGACGGGCTCCGGGACGTTTCTTACACTACTCATAGAATCGAGGAGTCGCAGGCATACCGTTGTCAGTCGTGAGCCGTCCCGCGGGGGGGGTAGCAGGAGGTGAGCTTTGAACAGACGGAACGTCGCGTTGGGTTTTTCGGTCCTGATGTGGGTCGTCCTTGCCTTGGCTGCGATTCCGGCGAGCAGTCGCGCGGCTGCTCGCGTCTGGGGCGGCAGCGCTAATGGCGACTGGTTCGCGCCCGGGAACTGGACCGGCGGGCTCACTCCCAGCGATGGCGATGCGGTCGTCATCGGTTCCGGCTCGGCGATCCTGACCAATTCCACGCCGAGTCTGGATTCGTTCACCATCACCAATGCCACGCTGACCTTCTCCAACGCCGTCGGCGCGGTGTTGACCTACACCAACATCCTGACGGCGACTAACGTCTGGATCGGCGGTACGCTGACGCACGCGTCCAACCTCGCGGTGACGAACAACCTCTCCGGCCAGTGGGACGTGAGCAACCGGGTATATATTGTGTGCTCGAACCTGACCCTCGCGACGAACGGGTCGATCAATGTTAGCCAGAAGGGTTTTCGCGGCGGCGTGTCCGGCGCCGCAACGCATCGCGAAGGTTACGGCCCGGGCGGCGGCAAAGCCGGGGCTGGTGGTCGCGGCGGGGGCGGGTCCTATGGCGGGCGTGGCGGCAGGGGCAACAGCGACACTGCGCTGTTCAGCACGACGTACGGGCAAGCGGACTCGCCTATTGATCCCGGCAGCGGCGGCGGTGCCAAGAGCAGCAGCCCGGGAGACGGCGGAGCCGGCGGGGGTTACGTGCGCGTCCAAGCGTCGGGCTTGGTGACCCTCCACGGTTCGATTACGGCGGATGCCGGCAACGGTGTCTCGGATAGCGGCGGCGGTGGGTCCGGCGGCGGCGTGTGGATTTCGTGCGGCACGTTTGCCGGCTCCAACGGGCTGATCAGCGCCAACGGCGGCGACGGCCTCGGCGGGTGGGGCGGCGGCGGCGGCGGCGGAAGGATCGCGGTGAGTTACGACGCGGCTGCCCAGGCGGCATCCGGCCTGCGGCCCACTGTCCGCTTCTCGGTCAAGAACGGCGTGGCTGGCTCCTACGGTGAATCAGGCGATCTGGGAACACTTTACTTCACCGATACGCTCGCGCTGCCGGACATTATGCTCGGCTGGAATGGTCGGCCCAGTTTCGCAAGTGCCACCTCGTGGTCGCCCAATGCCTGCGTGCTGAGCAACGGCTGGATGGCGTTCCCGGGCTCCTTTGGGTTGGGCGTCACGAATGGACTGAGTGTGATCGTCAACGCCCGGCTCGATACAACCAATGCGGCGGTGAGCTGCGGCAGCCTGACGGTGGCGAATTCGATCTTCAACGCGTTCCGCGGGGGCGCCTCTCAGGAAAGCCTGAGTTCCAGCGGTGACGTTGTCATCAACAACGGCACACTGAACTTTTGGTACGCGCTCACCAATCCGGCGTCGTTGACGATCGGCGGCAATCTGGTGCTGACGAACGGCGCGAAATGTTATCTCTACAGCGGGATGACGAATGCCGCGGGCCCGAACTACGGCGGTCTGCTCGACCTCTCCGGCCGCGATGTCCTCATTGCCGGCAACTGTGTGCTCTATCCCGTGGCGCATCCGACCAACGGGGGGAGCATCCTGATGCGCACCAGGAACCTGACCGTGCCGTACGCCGCGCAGATCAACGGCGATGCACTCGGGTTTGGCGGCGGCGTGAATGGCATCCATGCGGCCGGATACGGCCCCGGGGGCGGTGGATCGTCGACGCGCGGGGGGGGCGGCGGCCACGGCGGATTTGGCGGCAAAGGAAATGACGGGACACTGGCGCCGGCCGGCCTCACCAATGACATCGCGGCGGCGCCGCTCCTTCCGGGAAGTGGCGGCGGCGGCAAGAGCGACCCCCTCTATCCCGGCGGGAACGGCGGCAGCCTCGTCCGCATCGAGGCTACAGGGCCCGTCACGATCGACGGCACGATTTCCGTGAACGGTGCCGCGGGGCCAGGGGACAGTGCCGGCGGCGGCGCCGGCGGCGGAATCTACCTGACGTGCAAGTCCCTGGGCGGGACGGGAACGCTCCAGGCCAACGGCGGTAGCGCGCCATCGTTGGGCGGCGGCGGCGGCGGCGGCCGGATTGCCGTGTGGTGGACGTCGCATCCGTGGGATGACGTGCTGCCGGCCCAGCCGACCAATTCAGTGTTGGGCGCGACGTCGGGCTACCAGGCAGGCAGCAACGGCACGGTGTTCGTGTCCGTCGACGTCAGTGCCCCGCGCATCGACAACAAGCCGGCCCCGCCGGCGGGCATCACCGCCAATGAGGCGGATCTGGTCGGCAGCCTGACGTCGACGGGCGCTGCCGCGACGACGGTGATGGTCTACTGGGGGCAAACCGACGGCGTCGATGTCCGGACGAACTGGAGCACCAACGCGATCATCGGCGTTCGATCGCCCGGCGACGTGACGAATCACGTCGCGGGGTTGACCGCGGGCGCCCTCTACTTCTATCGCTTCTACGCGACGAATGCCTTCGGGGAGGACTGGGGTACGCCGCAGACTTTCTTCACGACCGCCGGTCTGCCGGACGTCAACAATGATATCGGAGCTACGAGCATCACGCTCACATCGGCTGTGCTCCACGGCTTTGCCCAGGGCTCGCCGAATCCGACGGTGACCCTCTACTGGGGCACCAACTACACCGGGACGGATCCGCTGCTGTGGAATCAGCACATCGACATCGGCGTGGTGACGAACCTCTACTTCTCAGGCTCGGCCACCGGGTTGATTGCGAACCAGACCTACTCCTACCGCTGTTTCGCCACGAACGACAACGGCGGCAAGTGGGCCGCCTCGGCGACGAACTTCCCGACCGCTTCCCCGACCGTCTCCCTGGCGGACGTGTCCGTTGTGGAAGGCAACGCGGGGATGGTGAGCGCCAACTTCCTGGCGACCCTGTCCGCCCCCAGCGCCGCCGACGTGCTGCTGGCCTTTGCCACCTCGAACGGCAGCGCGACGGCCGGCGCGGATTACGTGGCCACAAACGGAACATGCGTGATTTCGGCGGGCGCCACGTCCGCCGTGATCACGGTGGCGGTCATCGGCGACACGATCGACGAGTATCCGTCAGAGAACTTCTATCTCTCGCTGACCAACGCGACGTTGGCCGTGCTTGGGCGCAGCCAGGCGGTCGGCACGATCGTCGACGACGACACGACCGTGGAAACCAAGACCTGGAGCGGCACCGGCCTGTGGAACTCTGTCACCAACTGGCAGCCGCTCTCCCAGAGCATCCCGGATCCGTCCGACACGGTGATCATCCCCGCCGGCACGGTATGTACGCTGACGGATACGGGCCGGGCCGTGAGCGTGACCGTCTCGGGCAACCTGACCTTCAGCGGACCGGGTGCGCGGCTGCAGGTTACGGACCTGCTGGTCAATACAAACGGGTTCATCACGCACAATGCCCAGACCGCCACGGGCACGAACAGTCTGGGACAGTGGGTTGCCGACAACGGGATCTACGTCGACTGCGCAAACGCCACGGTGTTGGCGGGTGGCCGGATCAATGGCGATTCGAAGGGCTATGCGGGCGGCACGTACTCGCCGGTATCGCATCAGGCCGGGTATGGCCCGGGCGGCGGGCCTTCGTTTGGTCGAGGCAGCGGCGGCTCGTACGGGGGACAAGGCGGCAAGAGCTTTGACGCCGGCGCGAGCTCGACCTACGGCGTGGCTGCTGCGCCGGCGGAACCAGGCAGCGGCGGCGGATCGAAGCAGAGCGCTGAAAACGGCGGCGGGGCTGGCGGCGGCTACGTATGTATTCAGGCCACGAGCCAAGTGCTCGTCAATGGAACGATCAGCGTCAATGGCCAGGGGGCCTATGATTCCGATAGCGGCGGGGGCGGCTCCGGCGGCGGCGTCCGGATCGCATGCCGGACCTTCGTCGGAACCAATGGTCTGATCTCAGCCAACGGCGGTGCGGGCGCATACTCTGGCGCCGCGCTGGGTGGCGGCGGCGGGGGCGGCCGGATCGCGGTGAGCTACGATGTGGCGGCGGAGAACGCGCTGGGTGTGCAGCCGACCGTGACATTCTCCGCCCGCAACGGCGCGGGCTATGGCGATCCGCTGAGCGGCGCCGACATCGGCACCGTGTATGTGCCGAATACGTTCGCGCTACGCGAACAGTTGCGCGGGTGGAGCGGACGCCTGACGTTCGGCGATGGGGCCTCATCCTGGGCGCCGGCCAACCTGACGCTCAGCAACGGCTGGGTAGCCTTCCCGTCCGGTTTCGCGCTGAATGTGACCGGCGATGTGCAGGTGATCGTTAACGCCCGGCTTGATACCAGCAACGCCGTGGTGAACTGCGGCGGACGCCTCATGGCGACCGGCAGCAGCGTCTTTCTGTTCCGCGGCAGCGGGTCCGCGGAGCAACTCACCGTCGGCGGGGACACGTTCCTGAACAACAGCACGCTGAGTTTCTGGTATGCGCTGACGAATCCCAGTTCACTCACGTTGACCGGCAACCTGACGCTGACCAACGGCGGCAAGTGTTACCTCTATAGCGGCGTCACCAACGGCGCGAGCCGGAACTACGGCGGTCTGCTGGAACTCAGCGGCCGCAACCTCGTGATCCCGACGAACAGCGCCATCTACCCGGTGTCGAATCCGACCAACGGCGGTTCGATCCTGATGCGCATGAACAACCTGACCGTGGATGCCGGCGGGCAGGTCAACGCCGACAGCTATGGGTTTGCCGGCGGATCGGTGGGACATGCGGGTAACGGGCCCGGCGGCGGCGGGTCGGTGTCACGCGGCGGCGGCGGCGGGCATGGCGGCAAAGGGGGAAACGGGCAGGATGCGGCCGGGGGCGTCACGAATGACGCCGTCTTGACTCCACTTCTGCCCGGCAGCGGCGGCGGCGCAAAGAACGCCGGCAGTTACTCAGGCGGGAATGGCGGCGGCCTGGTGAGGGTCGAGGCGACCGGCACCGTGACGTTGAACGGGGCTCTATCGGCGCTGGGCGGCCCTTACACCGGTGATGACAGTCCCGGCGGCGGCGCCGGCGGCGGGATCTACGTTCGCTGTTACCGGATGAACGGAAGCGGCCCGATGACCGCCAACGGCGGCGCCGGCGCCGGGCTGGGCGGGGGCGGCGGGGGCGGCCGGATCGCGGTCTGGGCCATTTTCTCCAACTACGTGGGGACCGTGACGGTATCCGGAGGCAGCGGCGGTAATGCGGCCGGTGACCCCGGCACGTACGTCTGGGTACAGATACCTCCCCCCGGCACCGTGTTTGAGTTGCGGTAGGCGAGCGGACTGTTACTGTTCTGTTTCGGTTGCCAGGGCGGCACGCGCCTTGTTGACCGTCGCTCGATAGACCGGCGCAACCAAGGCGTGCAGCGACTCCAGCGGATGGACCCGGTCGCCAAAGTACATGGTGTTAGTCGCCGCTCCCACACCACCCCAACGGGCATCCGCGGCCAGGTCGCAGCAATAGTCCACGCCGCTCGCCGCCTGCCACTTTGCATCGCGCAGGATCGCGTTCAGCGGCCGCATGTAAGCAGCGTCGAAGTCTGCCAGGATTCCGTCTGCCCGGGAAGGGATCGTGCACACGATGACCTTGTCGAACCCCGCGGCTTTGCGAGCGAGGCAGTTTGCCCCGATCATTGCCGCCTGGGTAGCGGGGTCCGCGGCACTGGGATTGGTACCGGCCATCAGGGTGTAAATGTATCGGCGCTCACCGCTCGAAACGCCGACATGACCCTCCGGTGCCTTCTTCGCCGGCTTGGGATTCCGTTTGTTGATGACGAATGGATCCACATAGGTCGGGTCGCGCTTCATGATGTCGCCAACCCGTAGCCCGGAGCTCGCGCAGTTCACCCCGATGATCAGCGGCGCGGGGGTGGGCGACTCGAAGCGGAAGAAGTCGCGGGAATTATCCAGCGTGCCGTCCTCTTTCACGTCGACAGCCGCGATCCCGAACGCCTGATAGACAAAGGAGATGGCCATGTAGCTGACGGAGTCCCCTTCGTGTACGAGACCAATGATCATAGCGCACCTATGGCGTGCAGGTAAGTCTGGCAAGCCTGATGGAGCGCGGCGCGCTGCTCGCGCGTCAGCGCGGCACCGATGCCGCAGAGGGCGACCTGATGCGCCCCCGCGGGAGCGTTGAATGGCCCGGCCTTATACGCCGCCGATGGGGTGGACGCCGCCGCCACCTGTGAGCCGTTATGATCCAACGTCAACTCATTTGCCGCCGTTCGATTCACCAGCCACAAGCCCGAACTGTCCGCATCGAGTCGGACGGCATCTGACGCCGCGCTATTCAAGGCAAAGTAGGTCTTCCCGTCGGACCACTTCGGGCAAAGACTTGTGCGGTCGCTCCCGTCGATCCCCATGAGCATCTGCCGGAGCGGCGCCGCCGTGAGACTCCAGCAGAACAGGCACGCGTCATTCTGCGCAAAATGGCCTTCCGACGTGAGCGGGATAAACCCCGTATGAATATTGGCATTGATGCCCGTGCCGGCCCAGCCCCTGTCCCTGGCAAACGCGGGCCTCCCGGCCGTGACATTTTCCGTGGCTCTGAATCTCGACGATATCAGATTCGCAAGCGACGTCCCGCCATCCGCTGCCGCGTAGAGCCAGAAACCATCCAGCCTGGCCCACACACCGGCCGCCACGAGTGCATTGATAAGATCGTCATAGTGCCCGGCGCGCGCATCATCCGGCGGTGTCAGCAGGCGATCGAAGAAGGCCTGTGTTTCGGCAGAGAATGCCAATGTCGTCCCCGCTGCACCTGCAGATTCCGGCGCGTCCGGCGCGCCGAACGCATCCCCTTGCGTCAGCAGCACCGCTCCGATCCCGGCGGCTGTGCCCCTGAGGAAATCGCGCCGCGTAAGTTCCTTCGTCATCCTGTTCTCCGCGTTCTTCCCTGTTTCAGTCGAATCCCAACCGCTCCTCAAAGGCGGCTCGGTCCATCTCTCCCTTCAGCAGCGCAAGACCGAGGCGGGCATGGAGGCGTGTATTCAGTTCCGCGTGCTCGATGTTTCTTTCGAGAACGGGAATGCTGCTCGGAGATCCCAGACGGGCAAGCGCGATGGGCAGCACCGACGTCACCGGGAAGAAGTCGTTGCAGCGGATCATCGCCGCCTCGAGTGGAGCGACGGCGCGCGCGTCGCCCAGTTTCCCCAGGGCGAACACGACGGCGCGCTTCACTCGCCAGCGCTTTACACTGATCGGCAGCGGCAGGGAAGCGTCAGGACCCTCCTCCCAGCCCGGCGCGCGGAGCATCTTGCTCCAACGCCACCATTTGGTCAGTGTGGGGTAAGGCAGTTCCGTTTCGGCCTCGGCGAACAAATCGAGCAGAATCGGCACGGCTTCCTTGATCCCGAGTTGGCCAATCACATCCGCCGCCGCCAGTTGGACCCGCCAGTCCCCGCCGCGGAGTGCCGCCAGCAACCTTGGCCGTGCCCTCTCCGGGTCGGTTTCCGCCAGCGCATGCACGTCCGCCATGGTCAGGGGCATGCCGCCGCCGACATGCGCCGGAGTTGGCCGGGCCGTGGAGGTGGCAACTTCCTGTGCCTTTCGCCGGGGCGTTGCCGCAGTGACGGTCGGCGCGCATGGCCGTGGCCGTATCTGCAGGCCCTGCGCCGACGTCCACAGGACGTCGCGCGGTTCCGCGCTGTTGAAATCCACCAGCCCGGGGATCGTCAGTCGGCGCACATCGGCGGCGGCAAGTGTTTTGTCGGCGGTGAGCAGAGCATAGCGCGCGTCCGTCTCTCCACCGGCCCACGCGGTCAGGCCGCTCTCGTTTTCGACAAGCACCAGGTCCTCGTCGGCTCCGATCTGGACGCGAAACGAATGTGCGCTGAGGCGCTCGATCGTCACGGGCTCGGGTTCCTGCCCGGAAAAGAGTTGCGCCGGTCCGAGGACCGATTCGCCATGGAAGAAGGGGGCCGTGATGACGAGCACGTTCTCGCCGGCGCGAACCGCCGCCGTGATGTCGAGCGTCCAGGGCAGGGGCGACGAGTTGCGCCAGTTGCTGTTCGCGTAGTTCTGATCGACCAGCGGCGCGACCGTCGCGCCGTTCACCATGACGGTGCTGAACATCGTCGCGGCATGGATCGTGAGGAAGAGACGCTCGCCGTGGCCGTAAGGGACGGTGAACGTACGACGGTACACGCGCGGCTCGTCCGGGTGCGTGGCGGGATCGCTGAGGTGCGCGGTCGCCAGCGAAACCGCATCGGTCTTCCCCGCGATCCGGCGGTCCCAGCCATCTGTCAGGTCGGCCAGGAGGCGCAGGCCGGACTGCGGTACGAGCGCCATATCCAGACGCACATCCGCTGCCGCGGGTAAGGTGTATTTGACCAGCACGCTCCGCTTGTCGGGGTAAGTCGGGTAGCCGGGGACCGGCGTGCACACCCACGGGCCCGCCTGCAGCGGCACCACGTCGCAACGCACCTGCTCGGGTGTGCGCAACACGACCCGCTCGCCCTCCACGGCACATTTTTCGCGGGCGTAGGCCTGCCAGGTGACGACATGCGGCGAACGGGCGGTCACACGGTCGGACACCAGGCAGTAGGCGCCGCGCACCAGCAGGCTGGTGCGGGTAACGCGGGTCACGTCGTAGCGATCGGCGTAATGGCCGGTCACGTTGCCGCGCAGCACGTCGAGCGGACCGACCCGGTGCAGCGCCTCGCCCCGGCCGGCACACGGCTGCAGCGGCACATGCCAGGTCTCGCCGTCCAGCACCAGGCAATTGGACATGCCCAGCGAGCCATTCACGGCGTACTTGGCGGCGTCCGCCAGGGACGTCTCGACGTTCCATGCGGAGCGTATGTATTCCTGGATGGTCTCTAGCGTGCGGATCCCGGCGCGGGCGATTACCGCGTCGACGGGCACCGGGAGAATCTGGTCGCCAGGCTGACCGTAACCGTCCAGCAGCAGCGGACTGTGGAACGCTTCGAAAGCGATCGAATTCGGGTCCACCTGGGTCCGTCCCGAACTGGCGATGCCGCCGCATTCATCCCAGTATTGAAAAAGACGCAGTTCGCGATCGCGTGACTGCAGCGCGCCGGCGGTGTCGGGGACCATCCACGAGGGGAATTCGGCGGGTTGCTGCGAATCGATTTCGCTGGGCCACCACACCAGCGTCCAGAGCCGGTCATCATGGTCCCACGCGGGCAGGGCGAGACGGTACCACATGCCGCAATCGCGGATGGTCGCCAGCGGACGCGGGTCGCGTGTGATCTTGGCAAGGCAGGCGAGACCGCATTTCCCGACCGCCGCCGTGAACGAGGCGGCATCCCACGGCGGCTGGAGCGCATCGGGACCGATCATGCGCCAGGACATTTCGAGCACGTTCTTGAGCGGACGGTAGTTTGGAGAAAGGCCCTCGGAGAAGACCGGTTCTCCGGTTGTTTCTTCCAGGAACATTCCCGCGAGGGACACCACCGGAAACACCACGCCCTCCTGGTAGGTGCTGCCTTCAAGGCTGTAGCCCGAAGCGGGCACCTTGGACAAGACGTCGCGCAGGCACTGCATCCCCTGTGCGTACATGTAGCGCGCCGCGGGGTCGTTGCCGCGGCGGATGCCGAGCAGATACCCCACTGTGGCTGCGCAGAAGGCGCTGGAGAGAATCTGGTTATCGAAGCTCCGCACGCGCGAGCGGACATGCTGCAGCGCGAACACATACGCGTGATCGAGCATCGCGCGTCGGATCGCTGCATCTTCCTCGGCGCTGAACAGACCGAGATCGGCAACCCAATCGTAGAACGCCGCCCAGCGCGCCAGCGGCGCGGTGGTCACGTGGGTGTGAAGTTGCGCGTCCTTGCTGGTGTCGCCTTCTTCCTTGAGTTCGACGAAGCGCAGGAACGCCCGGCGGGCGAGCGCGCGATCGGACGGGTCATCCGTGACGACCGCCGCGAGCACGGTGTACGACGAATACCAGACAGGATCCTGGCGGGCGAGCGTGAGCAGGTGTTGCCACCAGGGCGCGAGCGGCGAATGGGGGTCGGTGAGTTTGCGGCGGAGTTCATCAAGCGAACAGCCCATGAGCAATGGATTTGTAGGTTTCATAGTTATCGGTTCACTCCCGCGCCAGCCAGGTGATCGTGTTTTGCATTAACTTGTTCCAACCATCCCATTGCCAGAACGGCTGTGACGTGCCAGGCGGATCGCCGAGTACGGTGCCGGTGAACACGGCGACGCGACCCTTGCCAAACGTGCTGGAGAGCAGGACCGGCTCCTTGCCGGCCAACACGTGGACCTGGGCGTCCGGCTTGGGCTGGACGATGTGCCGCCAGTAGAGAGAGGGGCGCTGCTTCCACAAGCCCGGCGGCAGTGACCCGGCCAGCGGGCCGCCCGGAGTCAACGGCAGGGGTTTGGCGGACGGTTCGACATCCGCGGTGGCGGCCACGCTGACCGGGAGCAGGTCGGCCAGGAAGGTGCCGGCGAACTGGCCCTGACCCAGACTGAAGTTGCCGCCCAGCACCAGCAGTCCTCCGCCGGCCTGAACGAAATCGCGCAACTGGGCGCGGCCGGCGAACTGCAGCCAGGCCGCGTTCGCGTTGATAAGCACGACCACGTCATACTGGCTCAATGCTTCAAAAGTCTTTGGGTAGCCTGCGAGGGAGAAGACACCGGATTCGCCGACGTTGACCGTGGCCTCATCCAGGCGGATCTCCCCGCGCGCCGATGCCTCCGGCAACGCGCCCAACTTCCTGACCGCGTCCGCGATGCGATAGAGGTCGTAATACAGGCCGTTCAACACCAGCACGTGCAGCCCGTCGCGTCGCCCCAGCAGCACGCCGCTGGCCGCCGGGATCTTCAATTTGTCGGCCAGGCTCGCGTCGGTATAGGGGTGAAGTTCTTCCAGCGTCACCTTGTCGATATAGGCCGTACCGTGGCCGTCGTGTCCGCGCCAGAACAGAGTCGGCTGAATCATGCTACCTTCGCCGAGATAGTCGAATTCTCCGCTGCAATCCTCGTATTGTCCAGGCGTCTTGTAGTCTTCCGGGGTGATTTCTCTAAGCGCCAACGACTTCGAGCCCATCTGTACGTAGCACGCGAAACCGGCCCAGACTTTTTGGCCGGCGGCATTGGTCCTGGACTGCTCTTTGACGCGATAGGTGACCCGGTAACGTCCCGGCTGGACATTGTTGAAGAACGCATGCGAAAGGATGGTCGAGTTTTGAACGGTCTCGTCCACGCGCACGCAACCGCCGTTGGAGGCGTCGGGATCCGTCTCCCGTTGACCGTTGCTGAGGTAGGTGCTTTCCGCCTCGATGACGCGGACCCTGGACGCTCTTTCGGACTTGTCGTCGGGCTTCAGCGGATCGCGGATCAGTTCACCCGGCATCGCATCGGCCTGTGCCTTGACTTTCATCGGGTCCGGCGCTGCGCTGAACTTCGGATAAGCCGGCAGGTCGAAATGGCCCCGGTGCTCGAAGGCCACCATCGTCCAAAGGCGCACGTCGGGCACCGTGACGCTGACCCAATCCCCGTCCCGCTTCGTTGGGAGATCGATGGCCGCCTCGGGGTGTTCCGGCGCGATGACGGCCGCGCAGAGGCATTGTTCGTTGGACGGGATGCGCACCCGAAGGGTCACTTGGCGGGCTTCGGGGCCGATACGCAACATGGCGTCATCTATGATGTCCGAACTGGGTGGCACGACGAGATGAACAACGGTCATGGCGCAGGTGGCATCGACCACGCGTTCCTTCACCGACGTCCAGAGCGGCGTCGCCGACTGCATCTCGGCGTCGGCCTCGGGGCGGTTGCGCAGGTTGACGTCCCAGATCAAGGCCGACCAGCGCGTCAGGAACCGCCCCCAGTTGGCGCATCCGGGCACGACGGCGCTGTCGCCATAGCACGAATGCGCTCCGGCCTGTGTCGCGAGGATGAACTTGTAAAGCCCCTGGGTGTTGTTGTGCGCGTCGAGAATCAGGTGATAGGTGGCCCCCAATCGCCGGAGCGTATCGGCCTCGCGGTTCATCTGGCGCCAGTACTCCGCCAACGAGGTGTATCGGCCATTGGTCGCAAATGCCCAACCGCGGATGCCTTCATTCATCCAGTGCCCGCCCCCGGCCACGCTTTCACGCATGCCATGCGGCCAGGTCGCAGGGTCGGTCGCAGGAGGCCCATGCCCCTGGTTATAGCCAAACACGAAATCGGGGAACCTCTGCCAGATTCGTTCCTTCATCCGCCGCTGGTTGCGCGCGGCAACCTCGTCACTGGACACCCAGGTGAAATCGCCATCGAACCGCACGCCGTCCCAACCGTACTCCTGCGCCGAACGGATGATGGTGTCGATGCCCCAGTCCAGCGCTTCCACCCGGTTCAAGTTGGGATACAGGTAGAACCACTGCTGAAGCCCCCCAGGGTCGCCCGGCATGGCATTCCACTTGGAGAGCGGGAAGAACGCGGTGTTGAAGGTCCCGACCGGCCGGCCACTGGCATCGTTGTTGAACCAATCCGGATGCCGCCGCGCCAAGTCCCATCCCGCCGGTCCACCCGCCGTGCTCTTCCCGTAGGTGATGGATGCCACGCCGTTCGACCGGGCCAGGCCGACGAACTCATGGATGACCTTCCTGATTTCCAGCCGTCCGCCTTCGCCGCTGCGCCACCGATCCGCTTCGGGGCTCAAATCCCCGAAGTCGTCCGGTCCCCAGAAGTCTTTTTCCCACCAGTTCCAGTAGTGGGATCGGACTTTCGTGATGTCCGCCCGCGGATTCTGCCAGGGGTAGCCGGACGAACTCGCCAGCCCGACGTCGCCGGCGCCGATCGCCACGGGCCAGACGCTCTCGTGCACCGCGAAGAAATCGCTGGCAGAATCGAACACGGTGGCGCCCTTCATCAGCGTGACGCGCGCTTCGCAACCATAGCGCGTCTCGCCCGCGGTGAACGGCAGGTTAACGGTCTTCTCCGCGCCGGCATCCACATCGATCTCGACGGGCGGCAGCGCCCGCTCGCGGCTCAACTCCTGGATCAGCCGGAGCTGCAGCGTCGCCTTCTGCGCCGCGGGCGTGAGATTGCGGACCGTAGCCGCCACCGTTCCCGCTTCCTTGGGCCGATAACGCAGTTTGCTTGAAGAGACGCGCACCAGCGCGAGCGCCTTTGCCGGCTGATTCGTCGCGTTCGCCGGGGCGGCGCCGTCCGGCGCCGCCAGCGCCGTGGTCGCGGTGAGCAACCCCAAGGCGAGAAGTCGGGCAAGGGTCATGGGTCTTCTTCTTCCTACAGCCGCTCGACCTGAAATTCGGTCAGGGCCGCTGTGCCTCGCCCGGTGTAGATGAACCGAAACGATCCGCTCAGGGTGTAGGCACCCGCCGGTTCGCTGATGAATTCCAACTTGCGCCAGTGCCCATCCCGCTGTTTGCAGTCGCGACCCGAGCCGGTCGAAGTCACGTCCACGCGCGCGCTGTACATGGCCGGTCCGTTGTAGTGAGTGAGCACCAGCGAGACAGAGACTTCCGCCAACGCGTCGGCCCTGACCCATGCCGATACCCGGAAGCGACTGGCCGGCGGAATAGGATTGCAGGCGCACGAGGGGCCGAAATGGCGAAATTCCCACGCCGTCTTCCGGGGTTTGCCCTTGTTGTCGATTTCGAGGGCTCCGGTATCCGAGGTCCGGCCGCCGGTCCGGTTCCACGCGCAATGTTTGCCGGCCTCCCAGCCATACTGGTCGGGGCCGTCGAGCGTGGATCGGGTGAAACGGCAGAAGGGTTCCTCGTAGATCGGCAGGTCGGACCGGACCCGCTCGTCCGGCTCGATCTCAGCCGGGGCCGCATCCAGATAACCGGCCGGGACTTCTGCGCGCTCGATTTCCTCGAACCGGTAAGAGAGGTCCACGTGCTGTCCCTTGCGGAAGAGCAGGCCCGGCGCGGGCCGGTCCAGCATCGCGTAGAGGTGCATGTCGTAGCCCCACTCGCAGATATGGTGGCTCGCGGGACAGTCATAGAGCGGAGTGAACTGCAGGAACCGGCCATCCGCCTTTTCATAGAGGAACGGCATGCGCGGCATCGTCCGCGGCAGCACGCGGTTGAAGAACTTCTGGTTCCCGTTCACGATTCGGTTGAACGTAATCTTGCGGAGTCCCCGCACGGCCGTGGGCAGCACGACGGAGAGGTAGCGCTTCTTCCAGCGCGTGGTGCAATGATCCTCTGCCAGCACCGGCTCGGGCAGACCGGTCCAGTCCTGGGTCATCGGCACCTGCGGGCCCAAGCCGCCGGAAAGCAGCGGATCGTCGAACTCGATGGCCGCGTAGTTGTCGTCGCCATACTGCAGCGACTGCATGCCGGTGATGTACAACCCCTTCTCGCCACCCCGGATGTTGCGCAGAAAATCGATCCGGCAGGTGATCGTCCATCGGAACCGCCGCTGTTTCGGCAGGTACTCAACGATGTAGTCGCGTTCCTCGCGAACCAGCGCCAGCAGGTTTTCATCCACCTTGGCGGGCTTCAGGGTTACGCGCACCCGGTTGCTGCCTTCGTGGCAGCACACCACGTCGCAGCGCAGCAGATGGGTGCCGTAGAACGACGAGGGGGTGAGGCTGATGAATTCGACCGGGCCATGGGGCTGGAATTTCATGGCCTCGATCCGGAACGACCGGAACACGAGGTGTTCGTCAATGAATGTCAGGATCGGGTCGCCGTCGAACAGGACCGCGGTCTTGCCGGGTTTCTGGTCAAACGCGAACTTGTTTCTTTCTGTCTTCTTCATCTTCTTGGGTTCCCCATTTCACTCGCGCTTCACTTCGACATCGACGCTTGCCCCGGCAGGCACGGTGTACTCCTTTGCCGCCAACTTGAACGCTGTCCACTCGGCTGCACCGTGGACCTTCGCCTTGATCTCTTTGTCGGTGGGATTATGAAGCGTCACCAGCCATTGACCGGGCAGCAGATTGCAGAGGCTGATCTGCAATTCGTCGCGATCCGCCACCACCGGGTTGCCGATAAACAGATCCTGCGCCGCATCGGTCGGCAACGCCGCGTAGGCCGTGTCCCCGACCTTGGGGAGTTGCCGCCAATTCGGCGCCGGAAGCGTCTTGTCCAGCAGCCATAGGTCCCAGTTCGGTTGTGCGTTTGCGATGACAACCGGCAGGCGCGCATGCAGATCACGGGGAGGAAGTTTCAACTCGATGGCGCCCCGGTCTGCGTCGAGGCGCATGGCCAGCGAATCCATGGCCAGCAGCTTGCCGCGCCTGAGCGTCATCCCGGGCAGCGGCGCGCTCATCATGGAGAGGTAGTGGCGCAGGTCGTCAAAGGTCCGGCACTGCGCGCCGGCCAGATAGCCGATCCGCGCATTCAGCGCCGCGCCTTCCGGAATCTGGCCGCCCTCGAAACGCAAGCCCAGGCGGGCCTCCGTGCCCTGGATCTCATAGCTGAGGCCGGGCTCCAGACCCACGAGTGCGGTCACGCCTCCCGGGCTTGCGTGGAGGAGATACGCCCCCTTGCCGAAGGAGCCGACCACGGGGCAGTCCTTGTTGCCGGCCTGGTACACGTGGCCCTCGCCGTCGCGCAATTCGCCGAACGGCATCCGGGTGAAGACTACCCCGAGCTTCGACTGGCCCAGCGGCAGGCTCTTGCGCGCCTTGATGCGGAAGTCGTACCAGCCTGTCCGCAAGCCGTCGATCTGCGGCCTGAACACGGTGTGGAGCCCCTGGCCCTGGATCCACTCGTTCTCCTTCACCGGGCCGAAGAAGGTCCAGGCGCAGTCGCCGCTGGTGGGGTCTGTCGCCACCCCATTGAGCAACCCCCCGCCGATGAACGCGTCGGGGCTCGCCAGCACGTGTTTCGGATAGCAGTTCAACTGGTTGGCCGACGGGAAGCCGGGCGTATCGATGAAGGGCACCATGGTGAAGGAGGTGCCGGCCAGCCCCACGGGCGCGCCGTCGGTCGGCACGGTGGCATAATCGGATGTCAACGAGAGAGTGGGGTCGATGATGGTATGCTTCCAACTGCCGTGATTCAGCGTGACGCTGTTGCCTCCGCCGGCCTTGAACTGGTGTAACGTGCCGCCGGGGGTGACGGTCATGCCGTAGTTAAGGAAATTGCAGCGATCCCCGCAGATGAATTCGGTCCAGAGCGTGGTCGTATTGCGCGCCACCATGCCGATCGCCTGCTTCCCGTTCACATCCTCGATGACCGGGTACGGGCAGCGCTGTTGCGTGTTCTCGAACTCCAGGATCCGGTCAAACTCCTTGGCGCCGTTCGGCAGGTAGCGCTGCATGACCTTCCCCATGGACAGGATCCGAATCTCCTTGAGACCGACGTCGCTGGATACATGCAGGCGGATGCGGTACCGGGCCTGGTCGGGGCGGAAGAGGTCGTCTTCCCCTCGCGCCACAGCCACCGGCCAGTCGGCGCGCCAGCAGAGGATCCGGGGGCCTTGCGTGATGTACTGGAACGGCCGGTTCCAGGCGATGGTCTCCTTGAACAGCTTGCGCATGGCGGCGATCCCCTGGCCATACTCCTCGCTGTAGGTGCCGTCGCCGAACTCGCCCGGCGCCGTATTGACTACCAGCCAGTCGCGCGTGAGCGCCGCGGGGATGTCCTGCGGCTTGTCCATCAACGAGATGGATAGCGGCGTCAGGTTCATTTGCATGCCCTGGAGTGCGTCGTAGTCTGCGAAATGGTCGTCCACGGGCCGGCCCTTCTCGGTGGAATAGAGCGTGAAGAGCGAATACATCCGGTATTCCCAAGTGGGCACCACGTTGGCCCTGTGCTGGAAATAGCCGAATTGGCCCCAATAACGGCATTGTTCCAGGATATAGTCAAAAAGATGCCGGGAGCGGTAGCCGGACTTGTCCGCGTTGTTCAGGTATTTCCCGTCCGCCGTGAGCAGCTTGGCCAACGGATAATCGACGTTCTCCCCATAGGCGAACGTGTGCGTCTTCGTGTACACATCCTGGTAGCGCAGGCCGGGGCAGGCAAAGAAACTGCCGTCCGTCGCCTGGGCGCACTCATTCTTGAATTTCTCGTAGTCCTCCCGGCTGATCTGGTCGAGCGGTTCGAGAAAGACCAGGAACTTGAGGCCGGCCTGCTTGGCCGCGCTGACCCACTCGGCAACCGTTCCCTGTCCGCCCGAATAGCGGGACTGGGCGCCCACGAGGCCGGGCAACTGATCCTGGTCGATGAGCGGAGGCAGCTTGGTCCAGTCCCGGAGCGGCGAGGGGGCAAGTGCCGTCTTCGGCGGCGGCGTCAGCAGCGCCGCGGGGGTAACCTCGCCGCCCGTGCCCGCGGCAAGGCTCGGCTCCGCCAGCCAGCGGAATGTATTCGCCAGCACGCGCACCCAGTGACTGGGGGTGTTGCCGACGCCCTCGGTCATCATCTCCCGGACCGGGGGACAATTATTGGGGGAGTTGAACACCCATTCCGGCGCCATGCTGAAGGCCGCCAAACGCCCCTTGCCCACGGAGCGCACCGCGAGCAGCACCGGCGATGGGATCGCCTCTTTCGGCACATAGGCGCGCTGCAAGGCGTTCATCTCCGCCTCGTATGGCACAGCCTCCGCCGTGGTCGAGCCACGGACCGCCGCGGTCCAGTTACTGTCGATCACCAGGGGCGACACCGTAGCGCCGGCAATGTGCAGGAGGTGGAAGTAGAGCAGGCCCGCCACCCCCTGGTTGAACGGGTCGACAATCCGGTCGGTCGAGGCCAACAGCATGTTGAACGAGGAGCGCACCATTCGGGTGGCATCGTTCTCTTTGAGATCCACCCAGACGAAATGCGCGCCGTATTCGCCGAGGAAGTCCTGGCGCTTCTGCCAATCCGTCTCCTGATTGTACGTGTGGGAGTAGCAGACGAAGACGCCGCCGCCCGCGGCCATGAACTCCTTCAGCGCGGTCACAATCGCCGGCTTGTCGAATCCGCCGGTGACATAAACCACGTTGTACTTTCCGGACTTCAGGCGCTCGGGCAGTTCGGCCACGGCCGCCGTGTGCAGTTCGATGCCCTCGGCATGCATGGGCAAGGTGAAATAGCTCTGGTGCAACCGGGTGGTGGTGAACAACACCGCCGGCTTTTTGGCTTCCGCGGCGCCGGCCACGGCCGCCGCAAACACTCCGCCTATTGCGCACATGATCCACGCTCGTTTCATGTTGTCATCTTCCTGCTGGTTGAGTTTCTTGGCCAGGCAAGATGGCCACGCCGTTGCCGTTGCCATCGAGGATCACGGCCGTATGCTGGTTGACCACATCGCCCGCGAGACCCTTCAGGCCTGTCGTGTAGGCCCAAGTCTTACCGTCGCTTGAGCTTCCTCTGCAACCTCTTCCGCAATCAAAGACGGTAAACAGCGCATCGATGTCCTTGGCGCTATAGTTCAACGCAGGCTCATTGCCGAGATTGTAGACCGCGCGCGCTTCCGTAGCGGTCAGAGGGGCGCTCCAGATTGCCATGTCGTCGAGCGCGCCCTGAAAGTAGTACGAGTTTTCCGAGCCGCCAATCCGCATGGAAGCATTCCAAGGGGTGACCGTGTTGGTGCCGGCCCACCCGGTGCCGGATGGGTTCGGGGTCGCGTTGAGAACCCCATCGAGATAGACGGCCGAGGTCCCGCCGACGCCGGCCTCGCCCGTCGGCAGGACGTTCCACGTCCAGGTAACCTGGTGCCAGTTCCCATCGTTGAACGGGCCCGTACTACTCGTGGGCGTGTAACTCCCCGGGGGGGCAGACGCGCGGCACCAGAGATTCATCTTGTCGCCCAGCAGATTGATCTCGAACATCTGGAAGCCGGGCATGTTGGATCCGATGACCGGGTGAACCTCGCCGGTCTTCGCCGTTGACTTCATCCAAAACGTGGCGCTTCCAGTTTTCATGCCGGCTACCGAGTTAGGAAAACCTTGGGGGGTAATATCCACGTACTGGTTGACGCCGTTGAAGCTGAGGGCGCCGGCGCCGATCTTGCCGGCTACGTAGACCGGCCCATTCACGAGCGTGCCGCGCGGCGCGGCAACGACCAGATTGCTGGCGTTGCCGTCGAAGGGATAATCGCTCAGCAGCCCCGCGCGGCTCGTCATAGTACCGACACCTGCCGCGAACGCCACAACCAGGACTTCCGAACAGAACTTCGTCATCATTGCAGCCTCAGCTCGCCGAACCGTTCCGGCAGATGAAACTCGGATTTGTAGTTCGGCGACCAGGCGATCAGCTCGAGATAATCGTCGGCGCTCCCTGCGTGCCGATAGAAATTGCCGTAGAAGACGTCGCCGGACTTCAGGCCGCCCGAAACCAGGTTTTCCAAAGGCATTGCCACGAGCACAGTCCAACGGTCCTTCCCCACGTCGGAAACCACCTTTGGCTCGCAGAGCGGCAGCGGGGCTCCATTGGGCTGTTTGAGGCAAGTGACCTGCTGAAATGCGCCTTTGGGATTAATCCCGAGCTGACGGTAAGGCTTCGCCTGCTCCTTGGCCAAGAACAGTTCCCAATCTTCGCCACTCCAAACGCCTTCGTCGCTCCGAAAATCTGCCGTAGCAACTCGCTCCTCGAGCTTGACATACAGATACTGACCGTCATGCGCGATGTGCGCCTCGATCTTTCGCTGTGTCGGGGAGCCCTCTACCTCGCGCCAGCCCGCCAGTGGAGCGGACTTGGACCAGTCCACCTTGCCCGGGTCGCCGGCGGCAGAGGCATCCGGCAACTTGGGAACAAGGGCCTTGGCGGGCGGCAGTACCTCGATTACAGGCGGCTGCCAGGCCTTCAGGTACACCTCGCGCCGGTAGCGCGAGACCGGCTTTCCATCGGCGTCGTTCAGCACAAGAGAGATGGTCGCGACCGCTGTCTTGTCAAGAATCGGGGAGAGGTCGAGCTTCTCGACCGGCGTAGCATCCAACGGCGCTACATCAACTTTCTTCTCCCCCTTCAGCAGACTCTTTCCGCCCGCCTCGATGTCCCAAGCGACACGACCGCCGGGGATGGCGTCGCTCCGGTCGTTGGCCACCCATAATGCCAGCGACTTGCCCTGATCCACGATCTGGAACAACGGCACCACCGGTAGGTTGACCTGCGCCAGGGCGAAGTATCCCGCTTTTGGCATCAAGTCGAAGCTCACGATGGATTTCGGCCACATGTCGGGCAGCCCATCGATGAAATGGAACACAAAGGATCCGCCGATCCGCCGGGGCGAAAGCCGGAAACCCGTGGCCTGTTCCGCCAGCACATCGGCCTGATAATTCTGGCTGGCCTCGATGTATTGACCCAGGGTGCGAGGCACTTGACCGCGCAGCCCTACGGTCAACTTGGGGTCCCCCTTCTTCACTTGAGCGTGTCCCCACAACGCGTTCGCGGTGATCGGCGGAGGCTGCAGGTGCGAAGGATAGTGTTGCATGGTCGCATAGGAGTCGAGCGCTTCGGCCCCGAACTCGCCCACTGTTACCAGACGGCCCGGCGGATAGAGCGGCGAAAGCTTCGCCATGTCGGCGCCACGATGGTACCAGCCGTTGTAACAGTGAAAGTCATCGACCACGTTGGTCCAGTATGGCGACGGCATGGACTTGTAGCCCGGCGGCGGCTCGTAAGCCGTGGCCCAACTCTCCATGTTGCCGCTGATGGGCTTGACGATCCGTTCGGGATCGGCCGCCAGAACGGCCGCGACGACCGCGGTGGGGTCGCAATGGGTCTCTTCACCGGCCGTCAGGAGGACCACGCCGGGATTGTTGTAGCACTCGCGGGCCAGGTGCGCCATCAAGTTGGTAATCACGTTCATTGGCACGGGACTGGATGTGTTACCGGCGCCAGACATGTCCTGTTCCGACAACATTCCGAGCCGGTCCAGCAGTTCACGTACCTCTGGAAACTGGATGTGTTCGTTGGCGCGGACGGCATTGAAGTTTGCCGCTTTCATCATCAGCACCGTATCCAGCAGCTTGTCGTCCTGGTGCCAGTACCAGAAGGCGTTGAGCGCCGGTGAACCGCCCGCGCCCCGCAGATAGATCGGCTGATCGTTGAGCAGAAACGTGCCTTCGGGCAGGTTCGCGCGATTATCACCGGCCGTGGCGAGGCGAAACGAGCGGCAACCGAACAGCACGTCATGGGAGTCGACCGCCTGCTGGTTGTCGCGGATCGTAATCCGGCAGCGGTACAGGCATGGATCTGTCGGTTGCCATAGCCGCGCACCGGGCATCGGCACGGTTACGACCTGCTGGCCCGCTCCCTGCGGCACGCGATGTGATTCGGTCTGAACGTAAGACGGCCCCTTGAAGTTCTCGGGCAGAAGCTGCACATCAAAGACCAGTTCCTTGTCGACGGCGGAGTCAGTCTCCACCCGGATGTTCGCCTTGCCCGTCGACGGGTCGCCGCGGACAAACAACCCGGATACGATTGTCTTCCCCGTGGTTTCCAGATAGACCTCGCGATGAATGCCGATGCCGCTGAGAAAACAACTACTGGCAAAACCGAACAACTCGCGCTGCCCGACCACCGAGCGGGATGCATCGCGGACAATGCGCGGCTCGACGGCGAGCACACATGGCAGGACCGACCAGCCGAAAACCGGCTCGCCCAGGTTCGGACCCGCAAGCACCCGAACCGCCAGCACGTTCTTTTCCTTCAGCATCGAGGTGACATCGAAGCGAAACGGCTCCCAATACGCTTGATGACGGCCAAGGAAGGTGCCGTTGAACCAGACTTCAGCTTCCCAAGCCACGCCTGAGAAGACCAGAGAGACTCGCCGGTCAGCTTGCGGCAACACGCCTGTAACAGCGGTGCGATACCACAGAATACGGCTGTCTGGCCGGAGTTCGTTGGGTGGAGGGGCGGGTTTTGTCCCGAACGGAGCACTTTTGTCATACCGCCATTCCGGAACCGTCGTTTCCTGCCAATCTGAATCGTCCAAGTCCACGCGATACCAGTCGGGGGCCGCCGGCCTGGGTCCCTTCCGGAAGTCCTCGACTTCCCACTTGCAGCGCCACGTGCCGGACAAGTCCACTTGCGTGCGGACATTCAGTGGTTGAGGCAGGCTTTGCAAATAGGGTCTGTAATGCTCCCGCAGTTGCTGCAGTCGGCCTATCAGTTCCTCCGAGGTAGTGGGTGCGGGTGATGCATCCGGGGCCGATGGCATGACTACGGCGGCAGGCGCGGCGTTCATCCCGCTTGCGGCGGCAATCAGCGCCATGATTATACTTCCTAACCGGACTCGTTTCATTGCATTGCCCTCATTTGCACTCTACTCCCATGGAGTCGTTTGGCCGCGTCGCACCCGAGGAAACAACAAGCCCTATTTCACTTCGATGGTCGTCCCGGCCGACAGAATGCGGACCCCGTTGCCAGCGCCGTCGAGGACCAGGGCCGTGAAGTTCTTGACCACGGCGCCCGCGCTGCCTGTCAGGCCGATGGCGTAGACCCATTTCTTCCTGTCACTCGTATTGGTCATGCTGCCCTGTCCGCCGGCGAAAACTGCAAACAAAGAGGCGATGTCCTTGGCGTTATACTGAAGATCTTTGCCCGCGTGGTACATGGCGCTGGCCTGGGCAGCCGTCAGTTGATTGCCCCAAACCGCAACGTCATCAAGCTGGCCTGTATAGCCGCTTGTAGACTGCTCTGCAGTACCAATCGTCATGCTGGCACCCCATGCGGCCAAGGTGGTGTTACTGGTCCAGGTGCTGCCAAGACCGTTGTCGGAGCCATTCAAGACTCCATCGATGTAGAAGACTGCGTTTCCAGTGCCTGCAGCGCCGGTTGTGGCGTTCCACGTCACGGTGACTTGGTGCCAACCTCCATCTTGGAAGGCTCCCGCGGCGCTTCTTGGGGTGTATGAACTGGGACCGGAGAGGGCACGCGTCCACAGATCCACTTTGCTCGCATCCCCCTGCGAATTGATTTCGAACATCGAATACCCGCTCCCGTTGAAACCCATGATGCAGTTATATTGACCGGCGGCATTGCTGGGGTTCTTCCCATTGCCACCCTTCATCCAGAAAGTCGCGCTCCCGATTGCCCTGCCGGCCATGTTGTTCGGATAGGCACCCGCGGTGATGTCCACGTAGTTGCCGTTGACAGTGCCGTCGAGCTTCAAGCTTCCGCCACCGATTGCGCCATCGTTGGTTATCGTTGCCGAGCCGTGCAGCGCGCCATTGATGCCATTGACAATGTCGTTGGCGTTGGTGTCGAAGGGATAGTCACTCAACAGCGCCGGCGCGACATAGGCCGCACTCACCCGGATATTGGCTACAGCGGAGACCGACGACGCCCCGCCATTGTCCCAGGCTCTCGCCGTAAGCGCGTAATTCCCCGCGGCGACATTGGTCCACGTGACACGGTACGGACTGTTGGTCGTCTGCCCCAGCAGCGTGCTGCCCTCGTAGAACGCCACGTTCGTCACCGCGCCGTCGGCGTCGCTCGCCGTTGCGGTAATGACGACACTCGCCGGCACCGTGAAGGCCGCCCCGTTCGTCGGTTGGGTGACGCTCACCGTCGGCGGGAGGTTGCCCCCGGCCGCGAGTCCGACGCCGTTGCCGCTGCCGTCGAGGATCACGGCTGTGCCGCCGTTGACCAGATCGCCGGGGCTGCCCGCCAGGCCGGCGACATACTGCCAGGTCCTTCCCTCGCTGGTGCGATTCGTGGTCCCGGGCCCGCCGGCGAAGATCGTGAACAATGTCGCGATGTTCCGGGCGTCGTAATTGAGCGTCGCGTTGTTGCCGAGGTTGTAGATCGCCTTCGCCTCCGTGGCGCTAAGCTTGTTGCTCCAGATCGCCACATCGTCGAGGGTGCCCAGAAAGTAATCGCCCGACTCCGCGCAGCCGATCCGCACGGAGCCGCTCCAGGCCGTCAGCGCCGCAACGTCGCTGCTGGTCCACGTGCCGCCATCACCGGCCGCGCTGGAGTTCAAGGCCCCATCGATGTAGAAGGCCACGGACCCCGAGCCGGCGGCGCCGGTCGTGGCATTCCAGGCCACGGTCACTTGGTGCCAGTTGCCGTCGTTGAAGGCGCCCGCCGCGCTCAAGGGAGTGAAGGAACCGGACGCTGCCCGCGTCCACAGGTCCAGCTTGCCGGTGTTGCCCTGTAGATTGATCTCGAACATCGGAAATCCGCCCTGATTCGAGCCGATGATCGCCTCATAGCTGGCGGCTCCCCTCGACTTCATCCAAAACGTGGCGCTGCCGGTCGCCCTGCCGGCGGTTGCATTCGGATAGCCGTTGGGAGTGAGATCCACATAGCCGGTCGCGGGGTTCGTGCCCTCATAGCCTCCTGTACCGCCAAAGAACTCGATGGCGCCGCTGCCGATTTTGCCGGCGACATATCGGAAGTTGCCGTGTTCCGTACCGCCTGCCGTCGCGTCGACCAGATTGGTGGCGTTGCCGTCGAAGGGATAGTCGCTCAACAACAGCCCCGGCTCCTTCGGCGACAGCTCCCATGCCGCCAAGAACACCTCGCGCCGATAGCTTGACACCGGGTTTCCGGAGGCGTCGCTTAAGGCGAGCGCAATCGTCACGACGGGGTTGGCTTGAACAATGGCCGAGAGGTCGACCGTCGTGACCGGCGTGGCGCCATATGGCTGCACGTCGGCTTGCCGCTGGCCCTGCAAGAGGATCGTGCCGCCGGCCTCCACGCTCCAGGCGATATGGCTGTTGGACCAGGCATTGCTCAGGTCATTGGCTACCCACAGCTTCATCGATGCGCCTTGATTGGAAATCTGGAACAACGGCGCCACCGGTTGGTTGACCTGAGCCATCGCAAAGAAACCCGGCTTGGGGCTCAGGTCGAAGCTCACGATGGATTTCGGCCACTCGACGGGCAGCGCGTCAATGAAATGGAACATGAAGTACCCGCCGATACGCTGGGGCGAGAGCCGAAGCCCGCTGGCCTGTTCCGCCAGCACATCCGCCTGGTACTTCTGACTGGCCGTGATGTAGTCGCCCAGCGTGCTCGCCGTCTGTCCGCGCTGGCCTTCGATCATCTTGGCGCTGCCGACTTGCACCTGCACAGCCCCCCACAACGAGTTTGCGGTGATCGGAGGAGGCTGGAGTAAAGCCGGATACTGTTGCATGGTCGCATACGCATCGAGCGCTTCGGCCCCAAATTCGCTGCACGTTACCATGCGGCCCGGCGGGTATATCCGCGACAGCTTCCACATGTCGGCCCCCGGGGGATACCAACCGTTGTAGCAGTGGAAATCGTCGACCACGTGGGGCCAATACGCGCTCCCAAGCGCAGGATAGCCCGGCGGCAGTTCGTAGGCGCTGCTCCAGTCCCGCATATTGCCGCTGACGGGCTTGAGAATGCGCGCGGGATCGACCGCAAGGACTGCCGTGACGATGTCGCTCGGGTCCATTGTAGTTTCTTCGCCTGCCGTCAGCAGGACCACGCCGGGGTTATTGTACGATTCGCGTGCCAGGCGCGCCATCAGGTTCGTAATCGTGTTCATCGGCGTCGGATACGAACTGTTGCCGGCGCCGCACATATCCTGCTCCACGAGCATGCCCAGCCGATCCAACTGTTCGCGCACTTCCCTGAACTGGACATGCTCGCTGGCGCGCAGTGCGTTGAAATTCGCCGCCTTCATCATCAGCACGGCGTCCAGAAGTTTGTCGTCCTGATGCCAGTACCAGAAGGCGTTCAGCGCCGGTGAATTGCAGGCGCCGCGCAGGAAGACGGGTTGATCGTTGAGAAGGAACATGCCTGCCGGGAGCCCCGGGTGGGAATCCCCGGCCTGGACCATGCCGAACGAACGGTAGCCGAACAACACGTCCTGGGCATCAACGGTCTGGGCGCCATCGCGAATGACGACGCGGCACCGGTAAAGGCACGGGGCTGTCGGCTGCCACAGTCGTGCGTTCGCCATCGCCATCGTCACCGTCTGCTTGCTCGCCCCCTGCGGCACGGTGTATCCGGTGTTGGTGTAGCACGGGCCGCCCGCAAAGTTCTCGGGAAGGAGCTGGACATCGAAGGCCAGCGGATGATCGGCGGTCGAGTCCGTTTCCACCTGGATGCTCGCCGCACCCGCGGACGGGTCGCCGTGAACGAACAACCCGGACACGGTTGCCGGCCCCGTGGTCTCCAGGAGCACCTCGCGATGAATGCCGATGCCGCTGAGAAAACAACTGCTCAGAAACCCGAACGGCGTACGCTGTCCGACCACCGATTGGGCCGCGTCGCGCACGTACCGCGGCTGAACGGCGAGCGCGCACGGGAAGAGCGTCCAGCCGAAAACCGGTTCGCCAAGCTTCGGACCCGCGAGCACCCGCACCGCCAGCACGTTCGTCGCGCTCAGAACTGAGGTCACGTCGAAGCGGAAGGGCTCCCAATAGGCGGTGTGATCGCCAAGGAACGTGCCGTTGAGCCAGACCTGCGCCTCCCAGTCGACTCCCGCGAAGACAAGGAAGACCCGCTGGTTGGATTGCGGTTTCGCGGCCGCAAACGACGTCCGGTACCACAAGATGCGGCTGTTCGGGCGCGCGTTCGGGTCGGGATTCGTCCCGGTCGGCGCGCTCGCGTCATAGCGCCATTCCGGAACCGTCGTGTTCGTCCAGGACGAGACGTCCAGGTCCGGCGCGTACCATGCCGGCGCCTGCGGCGCGGGGGAATTCGTGAAGTTATCGACTTCGAATCTCGAAAGCCACGCGCCCGACAGGTCTGCTTGCGTGCGCACGTTGAGCGTCTGCGGCAGGCTCTGCAGGTAGGGCGCATAGTAATCCTTGAGCTGCTGAACCCGGACTTGAAGTTGTGCGCTGTTGGTGGGCGCCGGGGAGTCGTCTGCCTTTATTGGACTCCCTCCGGCAACGGCCACCATCAACGCTAACCCCAGCAGAAGCGAGTGTTCGGTGTTCAGTCTGCAATTCTCCAACAAAAATACGGTCCTGTCCTTTACCCGCAGTCTGATTCGTCGCACGGGATGGGGCCTACCTGAATATAAAGACTGTCCCGACCGCCACGAGGCGGACACCGTTGCCGCTGCCATCGAGGATCACGGCCGAATGATTCCCGACCACGTCGCCCGCGTTGCCCGTCAGACTCGTGGCGTACATCCATTTCTTCTTGTCGCTGGTATTGGTCGTGCTGTCCTGCCCGCTGGCGAAGAGCGCAAACAGCGCGGCGATGTCCCTGGCGTTGTAGCTGAGCATGGCGTCGTGGCCGATCGTGTAGACGGCCTTCGCCTGCGTGGCTGTCAGGTGGTCTCCCCACACGGCGACATCATCGAGCTTGCCCGCAAACGGATTCAGCGCAAGCCCCTCTCCGCAACCAATCGTCATTGAAGTATTCCACGGGCTGAACGTGGCCCAGCAATCCCAATTGCCCTGGCCGGTAACAGACTTAACCAGCGTCCCATTGTCGTACCACTCCGCCGTCCCCGTGCCCTGGTTGCCGGTCGTGGCCGTCCATGCCACGGTGACTTGGTGCCAGGTGTTATCGTACCAGTTCGTGTAGGTGCCGCTGGTTGGGGTCATGCTGGGGCTGGTTCCGTCGCGGTTACTGTTTTGATAGCCGCGCACCCATAGGCCTATGTTCGAAGGATTCGCGATGACCTCAAAATGCTTGAATCCCACCTGGTTCGCAGCCAGTACCAGCGAAAAATTCGTCGGGCAACCTGCCTTCACCCAGAAGGAGACACTGCCGTTCTCCAGGGCAGAGAGTGAGTTCGGCGCCCCATTGGCGGTGATATCCACGTAATCGTTGACGCCGTCGAGAACAAGCGCGCCGGCGCCAATCGCCCGGTCGGAAGCGGTGATGGACGCCCCGTTCGTCAACGTGCCGCTGGTGCTGGCGTCGACAAGGTTGGTAGCATTGGTGTCAAAGGGGTAATCACTCAAGAGCGGCGGTGAAACGTTTTGGACATGGATCGTTACAACCGCGGACGTGGTCGCGGCCCCGCCATCGTCGCAGGCACTGGCCGTAAGGGCGTAGTAGCCCGCGGCGACGCCGGTCCACACGTTGCTGTAGGGGTTCGTTGTGGCTCGCCCCAGCAACGTGTTGCCCTGATAGAACGCGACGTTGGTCACCGTGCCGTCGCTGTCGGCGGCCGTCGCGGTGATCACGATAGTCGCCGGCGCCGTGAAGACCGCTCCGTTCGTCGGTTGGGTGATGCTCACCGTCGGAGGCAGGTTCGCGCCGACCTGGATCTGGACGACCGCGGAAGTCGTCACGGCCCCGGCATTGTCGTATGCAACGGCGGTCAGGTCATAATTGCTCTTCGCGACGCTGGTCCAGACGTTACTGTACGGGCTGGTTGATGTCTGCCCCAGCAGCGTACTGCCCTGGTAGAACGCCACGTTTGTCACCGTCCCGTCACTATCGGCCGCCGTCGCCATGATCACGATATTCGTCAGCGCCGCGAAAAACGCCCCGTTTGTCGGTTGGGTGATGCTCACCGTCGGCGGAGTGTTGCCTGCTCCTGCGACGCCGTTGCCGCTGCCATCGAGAACCACGGCCGCCCCGCCGTTGACCACGGATCCCGCGCTACCCGACAGGCCGGTCGTATAGGACCATGTCTTTCCGTCGCTCGTGGCTCCGGAACTGCCCGACCCGCCGGCGAAGACCGTGAACAGAACATTGATGTCCTTGGCGTTGTAGTTGAGGTTGAGGCCGACATTGTACATCGCGGCGGCTTGGGCGGCGGTGAGTGGGGTGCCCCAAATCGCAACGTCATCAAGCGTGCCATTGAAGTAATCGCTGCCTTCCGCACTCCCGATGCGCACGGGACTGGGCCAGGCGGTCATCGTGGCCGCGCTGCTGCTGTCCCAATTGTTGTTGGCGGACAAGGAACCCGAGGCGTTCAAGGCCCCGTCAATGTAGAAGGCCGAGGTGCCTGTGCCGGCGGCGCCCGTCGTGGCCTGCCAGGCGATGGTGACCTGGTGCCAACTGCCGTTATTGAAGGCGCCCACCGCGCTGATGGGCGTGTAGGTATACGTCGTCCCCGTCCGCGTCCACATGTCCATTTTGCTCGTGTTGCCTTGCAGGTTGATCTCGAAGAACGGGAAACCGGCGAGCGGGTTCGGACCGCCGATAACCGCGTTATAGCTGCCACTCGAGGTCGACTTCATCCAGAACGTAGCGCTCCCGGTGGCCCGGCCGGCCGTGTTGTTCGGATACGCGTTCGTGGCGAGAAGCACGAATTGCGAAGTGCCATTGAGTTGGAGGGCGCCGCTGCCGACCCGTCCGGCGACATAAGAGGGACTGCCCTGCAAGGTGCCGTTGATGCCGTACACCAGGTCGTTGGCATTGCCGTCCAAGGGGTAGCAGCTCAGCAACACGGGCGGCGGCGGCGGCGCTGTGACGGCAATCGCGACGACGGCGGAAGTCGACGCCGCGCCGGAATTGTCATACGCCACGGCGGTCAGCGAGTAGTCCCCCACCGCGACATTGCTCCAGGTCACGGTGTATGGACTGTTCGTCTTCTGCCCGATCAAAGAGGCGCCCTGGTAGAACGCCACGTTGGTCACCGTGCCGTCCGAGTCGCTCGCCGTGGCGGTGATGCCGATATTCACCGGCGTTACGAACCCTGCCCCGTTCGTCGGTGTGGTGATGCTGACGGAGGGGAGGATGTTGGACGGGAGCGCCAGTACGCCGTTGCCGCTGCCGTCGAGAATCACGGCCAACCCGCCATTGACCACGGATCCCGCGCTGCCCGACAGACCGGTCGTGTAGGACCATGTCTTTCCGTCGCTCGTGGCGCCGGAACTGCCCGTTCCGCCTGCGAAGATCGTGAACAGCGTGTCAATATCTTTGGCATTGTAATGGAGATCCTTGCCGACATGGTATACGGCGCTGGCCTGGGTGGCGGTGAGTTGCGTGCTCCAAATTGCAACGTCGTCAAGTTGGCCTGAATAGCCACTTGTCGAATTCTCTGCGGTACCAATCGTCATGCTGGCACTCCATGCGGCCATGCCGGCGATGGTGCTGCTGGTCCAAGTGCTGCCGCTGCCATTATCGTTGCGGTTCAGCACTCCGTCGATGTAGAAGACCGCATTCCCGGAACCTGAGACCCCGGTTGTCGTGTTCCAGGTCACCGTCACTTGGTGCCAACTTCCATCCTGGAAGGCACCCGCGGCGCTCGCTGGCGTGTAAGATCCATAGCTTACTTGGCTACGGTCCCACAAATCCACTTTGCTGCTATTCCCCTGTGAATTTATTTCAAACATCGAACTGCCGGTTCCGTTGAAGCCAATTACGCAGTTATATTGACCGGCACCATTCCCATTGTTCCCATTGCCGCCTTTCATCCAGAACGTGGCGCTTCCGGTCGCCCTGCCGGCGATGTTGTTCGGATAGGCGCTTGAAGTGATGTTTACATAATTCTGGCCGGTGCCGCTGTTGGCGAGGATGAGGCTCCCGCCTCCAATCATGCTATCGCTGGTTATCGCCGCCGTGCCGTGCAGCGTGCCGTTGATCCCGCCCTTAATGTCGTTGGCGTTGTTGTCGAAGGTGTAGTCGCTTAACAGCGCCGCGCGGCTCGTGGCGCCCAAACACCCCACCATCACAAAAGCGGAGAGAAACAGTCGTCTTGTTTTCATCGTATGCTCCTGTCCAGTTGACCATCGGGCCGTCAGGCGTAGCCGCTAGCGGATTGTCATTGTGGTCCTGACTACTTCCGTCTTTTCATGGGTGAAAACAGTTCATCCGGGGCCGCTTCGCCGCTATAGACCGCCGTCTCGAAGCCCTGCGCGATGCAGAACTGTCTGAGTGCATGGAGCAGACGCAACCCGTAGGCCGAGGTGAGGGGGGGGCGTGATGTCGGCCTCCGTGAACAGGCCTACGCGGCGGCGTGCCGCGCCTCCTGTGGCGAAGGTATGACGGCCGTGCCACAGTTCTACCCACCCCTCCTGCTGCAGGGCCAGGAGCGCCGTCCGCACAGTCGGCGCGCTCACGCCGTAGTGCTCGGCCAACTTACGGATGGAAGGAAGGCACGTACCCGCCACGCTGTGGCTGAGGAACTCCTGACGGATCAGTTTCATCAACCCCTCGTGGATGTTGTCGCACTTGTCCCCCCCGTGCTCTTACCATATGGCAGGTCCGCTCCAGGAACGTTCTACTCATTAGATCACTGGCGACGACCCGCGTCAAATGCGTTCTCGTGGTTGCCCGCGCCCGAAGCGGAAAGGCGCTGGCAACCTGTCGGGTTTAGGTCCGATAGACGGCTAGGGGGTCTTGGCTACGGCGGCGGCCTTCGCGGCGGCTGGCTTCGAGTCCGGCCAGAGCATGCGAATGGCCACGAGCATGATGAGTACGGCAAAGCATCGGCGCAGGACGACGGCGGGCAGGCGGTCCGCGAGTACGGTGCCGAGCAGCACGCCAGCCAGCGCGCCAGAGATGAGGAGGATCAGGCGCCCGCCCGAAAGTTGAAGGTGGCCGAACCGCCAGTATTGGAATGCGCCGAGCAGGGCCATGGGCACCATAAGCGCGAGCGAAACGGCCTGCGCGCCTTTTTGGCTCATGCTGAAGAGGAGTACCAACGTCGGTACGACCACGATCCCGCCCCCGATACCGAGCGTGCCGCTCAGCAACCCTGTCGTCAATCCCAGTGCCAGCGTCGCCAGCGTGATCGTGATCGTGCTTCCAAACATGCGCGCGTCTCCTTGTGCAAAAGGAGCCAGTATAGCGTATCGAATGGCGCTTGAAGAACCGAAAACCAGTTGCCCGTCCATCGTCAGCGAGCGCGTCACGTCGCGGACGGCAGAGAGTCGGGTGGCGGGCCGCCATGGGCCAGCGTCAGGATCACGTCGGTCTTGGCGAGAGTGCCGACCAGCCTGCGTTCGCCCGCATTGTTGACTACCGGCAGGCGCTCGGCGGCCAGGTTGGCGAAACGGCCCAGCGTTTCGCCCAGCAAAGCGTCTTCGGTTATCCACGGGAATTCGGTCCGCATCAAGTCAGATGCGGTCAGCACGGTGGCGAGCGACTCCGAGGTCAGGTACGCCTTGATGAGGTGGAGTTCGATGGCGCCGCGGAACTCGTTGCCGGGGCCGACGACATAGAGCGTGTTCCGGCTGGTGGTCAGGAAATATTGGGCGATTTCCGCAAAAGACGCCTGCTCGCGTACGGTCGGCGGGGCGGGCTTCATCAGGCTGCGTACCCGGATTTCCGACAGCGCCGAAAGCGGCGTGGCCGCGTCCTTCCGCCGCAGCGAGTGGGCGTAGATGGATTCGGGCTCAATGCGGCGCGCCACGTAGAAGGCGGCCACGCACGCCAGCATCAGCGGCAGGATAATGTCGTAGTCGAGCGTCATCTCAAACAGCATCAAGATGGCCATCAGGGGCGCGTGGGTGGTGGCGGCCAGCAAGCAGCCCATGCCCACCAGCGCGTAAGCGCTCGGGGGCGCGGTTGTCGCCGGCGCGAGCGCATGCAGGCCCTGGCCGTAGAGACAGCCGAGCGCGGCGCCGACAAAGAGAGTCGGCGTGAACACGCCGCCGGTCGCGCCCGACCCGAACGTGGCTGCCGTGCTGACGATCTTGCAGCCCAGGACGGCCAGCACCAGGCCCCAGGGCCAGGGGTTGTGCAGGATGGAATCGATCACGCTATAGCCGTTGCCCCACACCTGCGGGACGTACACCGACAGTCCCCCCACGATCAGGCCGCCGACCGCCAGTCGCCAGTAGACCGGCAGCCGTGACCGGGCGAACAGGTCCTCGCTTCTCCGCAGGAGCCGTAGAAACCCCGGCGCCACAAGGCCCGCCACAAGGCCCAACACGAGGCAAGGGATCAGTTCCCAGGCTGACACCAGTTGGAACGACGGGACGGCAAAAAGCGGGCTGCCCGTCCACAGTTTCCGCACGGTCAGCGTGGAGACGACCGAGGCAAAGATCAGAGGCCCGAAGCTTTCCATGGAGATCGAGCCGAGGATGATCTCGGCCACGAAGAGTGCGCCGGCGATCGGGGCATTGTAGGCGGCGGCAATGCCGGCGGCTGCGCCGCAGGCCACCAGCAAGCGCAGCCGCGGCGTCGGAAGGCGGACCCGCCGGCCGACGAACGAGGCGAGCCAGGCGCCCAACTGCACCATCGATCCCTCGCGCCCGATTGAACCGCCGGAAGAGATCGTCAGCAGCGACGAAACGCTCTTCACCAGGCTTGACCGCGTCCGAATGATGCCATCTCGCAAGGCGATGGCTTCCATGTAGTCGGTGGAGTGCTCTCCGCGCGTTATCCGCATCCCCAGGAACAGCACCGCCCCCGCCAGGAACCCGCCTGCCGTAGGCACCGCGAGCCTTTCCCACCAGACCATGTTTGAGGCTGCTTGCACGAGGCTGCCGCCTTGGTGCGTCATCAGCCACTGGAATCCCCGGATGCAGACGCGGAAGCCGTAAGACGACAAGCCGCCGAACAGCCCGACGACGCCCGCCCAGAACAGCGTGACCTGCGTTTCGGTGGGACGAATCGCGCCCCCCAGCCAGACGCGCCAGCGTATCAGCCTCATTAACCGCGGTTTGTTCATGGTGCCCTCACGTCTCGGGTCCATGGGCGGCGGGGACGAGCATGACGGAGACGTCTGAGCCGGCGCAAATGCGCGCGGCCACGCTGCCTTCCCAGAACGCTTCGGTGCCCGCGTGGCCATGCGTGCCGAGGACGATCAGGTCGGCCGCGACGCGGGCGGCGGCCTTGCGGATGCACGGCACGACGGCGCCGCGGCAGATCTCCGTGGTCACCGTCAGGTCGGCGACCTGCAGTTCGGCGCAGTGTTCCTTCAAATGGCGCTCGGCTTCCAGTCCGGTCAGCTCCAGTACGGCGCGCGTGGCAGAAGGCAGCAGCGTGGCCGCCCCGCCGTCGCCGATCACCGAGCGGGGCGTTTCGACGGCCATCACGACGTGTGTGCGGGCCCGGCAGAGGCGTGCAATCTCAAAGCCCGCGGGAAGCGCGTCTTCGTGGGCGGAGTCGCGGTTGTGCGGGATCAGCACGCATTTCCAGCCGGTGAATGCGCTGTCCCGGGGCGGCTCGCGCACGAGGATCACCGGCGCCAGGCTGCGGGCCGCCACCTGCTGGGCCATGTCGCCGAACAGAAACCGCCGGAGGCCGTGCGAGCCGTGGACGGACATGACGATCAGGTCCGGCGCCAGTTCCAGCATGTGCTGGGCGATGCCGTCGGCCACGTCGTGCACCTGCGGGGCATGTACGTGGCACGTCGCGCGGATCGTTGCGGGCACGAGGCGGGCCGCGACGTCGCGCAGATAGATCTCGGCTTCGGAGGCGGTCCGCAAATGGCGTTCGCCGTGGATGGCGGCGGGCGGCGCGGCTTCGACCAGGTGCAGCAGCGTCACGCGGCCGCCGCTGCGCTCGGCCAGAAATACGCCGACGCCCACGGCCGCTTCGCCGGCCGCGGACCCGTCCAAGGGGATCAAGATATGCGCGAACATGTCGTCAGCCTCCTGTCAGCATCTGGATGATGAGGTAAGCGTTCAGCAGCGTGATGAGCCCGGCCACCACGAAGGCCAGGACGGTTGTGGCGCGGTGGTTTACGAGCGGGCCCATCAGGTCCGGGCGGCGCGTGAACATGACCAGCGGGATTACGGCAAACGGCAGACCGAAGCTGAGCAGCACCTGGCTGAAGACGAGCGTGCGGGTCGGGTCGAATCCGACGGCGATCACCACCAGCGACGGGATCATGGTCACCAGGCGGCGCAGCCAGACCGGGACATGCCGGCGCAGGAAGCCTTGCATGATGACCTGGCCGGCCATGGTGCCAACCGTGGCCGAGGACAGGCCGGCGAGCAGCAGGGAGAGGGCAAAGACCCAGCCTGCCGTCCGGCCCAACAGCGGCTGCAGCGTCCGGTGCGCTTCCTCGAGCGTGCCGACCGTCTGCAGGCCGCCGCGATGGAATGTCGAGGCCGCCATGATCAGCATGGCGCCGTTGATCAGGCCGGCCAACCCCATGGCCACCATGACGTCGATGGTTTCGAAACGGAACAGTTTGCGCATCAGCACCGGGTCGCGCACGACGATGCGGCCCTGCATGAGCGAAGAGTGCAGGAAGATGACGTGGGGCATGACCGTGGCGCCGAGAATGCCGGCGGCCAGCACGACGCTCTGGCGGTCGGGCAGGCGCGGCGTCACGGAGCCGCCCAGCACAGCGGCCCAGTCCGGCCGATCCATGAGCGTTTCGACCGCGTAGCAGGCGGCGATCGCCCCCACCAGGGCGGTGATGAGCGTCTCGAGCGGGCGGAAGCCGTATCGTTCCAGGCCGAGTACCACGAAGGTGACGACGGCGGTGACGAGCCCGGCGGCGAACAGGGGGATGCCGAAGAGCAGGTTCATGCCGACGGCGGCGCCGAGGAACTCGGCCAGGTCCGTGGCCATGGCCACGATCTCCATCAGTGCCCAGAGGCCCCAGACCACGGGGCGGGGGTATTCGTTCCGGCATACTTCGGCGAGGTTGCTGCCGGTCGCGATACCGAGCTTGGCCGACAGGCTCTGGATCAGTATGGCCATCAGGTTACTGGCGGTGACCACCCACAGCAGCGTGTAGCCATACTGGGCGCCCGCCTGGATGTTGGTCGCGAAATTGCCGGGGTCGACATAGGCGACGCTGGCGATGAAGGCCGGCCCCATGAACAGCAGCAGCCGGCCAAACCGGCCCTTGCCGCTGCGCCCGGAAAGCACATCGAGCGCCGCGTCCACAGTGGCCGTGTCGCCCGCGGTGCGGGTCGGGTCAGCCGGCGGCGTTGTTTGCGTGAGTGCCATGCGCGCCAGCATACACGGGAGCGGGGATCGCGGGCAACGGCGATTGAGGCGCGTTCAGTTTCAACGTGCCCCGTCTCTTCCACTGTGGCATTGTGCCGAACGGGCACACGGCGCATCGTGAGGTCCGTTTCCAACAGGTTAAGCCATGACAACGACACCCAAGATTGCCGTGATCGGGGCGGGCAGTTTCGTGTTTGGCCCGAGCGTGCTGCACGATTTGATCGTGGCGCACCGCTGGGCCGGCTGTGAATTGGCCCTCGTCGATGTGGATGAGCGCGTGCTGGGCCTGATGGCCGGCGTGGCGCGGCGGATGGCGGCCGATCAGGGCGTGTCGTTGCGCGTGACGACCACCACCCGGCGAACCGAGGCGCTGGCGGACGCGGACTTCGTGTTCTGCTGCGCGGCGCGGCAAATCTGGGAACGATTCGAGCGGGACGTGCGGATCGTGGACCACCGCGTGCCCGGCCATCTGGTGACCGAGTTCGGCGGCGTGGCTGGCATCAGTTATTCCCTGCGCCAGCTCACGCTGATGAACGAAATCGTCCGCGATATGCAGGCGTGCTGCCCGAAGGCGTGGCTGTTCAGCGTGTCCAACCCGTTGCCGCGCCTCATCCAGGCGGCGTGCGAAGACGGCATCAAGGCCGTGGGTTTCTGCTCGGTGGGCATGGTTGGATACCAAAGCGTATGGCGGCTGTTCAATGACGGAGCCTGGATCGGATATCCCTACCGCGAGGCGGCCGGGCGCTGGTCCCTGGTGTCAGCCGGCACGAATCATTTTGCCTGGCTGCTCAAGTTCGAGGATCGGGTAACCGGGGCGGACCTCAGGCCGGAGTTGAAATCGCGCCTGGCCTCGGGCGGTTCCTTCGGCCAGCCGCTATCGGAGCAGTTAGCCCGTGAGACCGGGTGGTTGCTGGTGCCCGGCGACTCACACGTGCGTGACTTTTTGCCGCCGCGCGAGTGCACGCCCCGGACCCGCGAGGCCTCGCATGGCGACGCCGCCGAACGCGAACGCCGCCTGGCGCTGCTGCGCGACGTAGGCGAGGGGCGGGCGGACGCAGCGGAACTCGTCCGGCATCCGTCGTGGGAGAAGCCGGTCGACCTGGCGGCCGCCATCGCATTTGGCCGTCCGTCCGAGTTCCCGGCCTTGAACCTGATGAACTGCGGGCAGATTCCCGAATTGCCGATGGGCGTGGTGGTCGAGACCCCCTGCACGGGTTCGGCCGACGGGCTGGTCCCCGCGCTGATGCACCTGCCTCCTGAAGTGGCGCCGCTGTGTGTCTCCGCGGCCCGGGTCACCGACGCGATCGTTTGTGCCTGGCGTGAACGCAGTCATAAGCGCCTGCGCGAGGCGATCGACCTCGATCCCACCATCGTTCCATCCGACAAGCCCGCCGCCTGGCTGGCGTTGCAGGAGTGCCTGCAAGCGCATGCCGACGTGCTGCCGCGGTTTGGATGAGACCCCCTTCGGAATTAGTGGACAGCAGGGTTGAAACCGAAGTTCGGCCGGTGTACCTTCTGCGTGTGTTGTTCCCCGAACGAGACTGGACAGCCGAGTTCGGAGGGGGAGATCGGTACTCGTGGGCCTAAATTCTGATAAGCCGCATCTTTGGAAGGCTGACGTTGAGAAGTCTATCGACTTCTACAATGACTGGTTCCTGCGTTTTGCTCCCGAAACCTACCGGCAGCAGCGAAAGATCCGGACGAAAGAAGTCATTGCCGCCTTCGAGAAAACGGCCGACTTGACCCAGATCACGCCCGATATTCTTCGCCAAAATCCCGGCGTTCTGCCGATGCTTCGAATGATCACCGCGCCACCCTTGGCTCGTGACCGGTTGATGGGGCTCTCGTATGTTGGCAAGAACCTGATTGAATCGATGGAAGGGAAGGATGCGAAGCCACCGCGTTTGCCTTCCCGCATGCCTGCTGCCGAACTCACCGAAGCCTTGACCCGAATTTGTGACGTGATCGCGGAAGTCGCGGATCGGGACCTTTTTCCTTGGTTGGATGAGGGGGGCCGACCTGATGAAGTGGCACTTGACCGCGCGGCGACTGTCGTGGTGGATCGCCTCTGTGGTGCCGCTGCTGATCCCATCATTCGAAATGCTCAGGAGAAGCGGCAGTTGACGGCGATCGGCCGATGGTTGAAAAGGCAGGGATATCGCCAGATTTCCACGGAAGAAGCCCGCGATCCCCGGTCCATGTCGGCCGGAACCTACACGTTCCGCCTGGGCCTCCCAGCCGGGAAGTCAAAGGCGACGGTTAGCGTCCCGATTGACTGTGTCATCAAACCTGTCGGGAGTGCCGCTGGTGAGATGCCGGTCTTTATCGATGGCAAATCGGCAGGTGCCACCCTCAATATTTTCAAACGCTGGAAGGAAGATGCGCAGAAGTTTACTCAACTTAAGATGTGCTACGGTAGGGACCTGCGGCTTGTCTTGGTATTGTGTGGGTACTTCGGGCCAGAAGACTTGGGATCTGAGGCCGCGGAAGGCATCGATTGGGTTTGGGAACACCGGCTGGCCGACTTGGGCGGTCTGTTGAGCCTCGCGCCAAAGAACAGTCATCACGGCAAGCCAAGATGAGGTGGCGTTTCGGATACAGGATCACACAGATCGAGTATGCGTTCGTGGAGGCCTACGTGCCGCCCAAAGACATAGACGCAGTTGTCCCAGTCCCCCAGTTCCCGGTGCGCTGCCATCGCCCGCCGCCGCTTCACAACTCTACGCATCCCCACCTTGTGTGACCTGGCCCGCCCAGCCGGCGCCGTCAAGCAGTTGCTGCTACCCGATGGCCAATCATTACGCACGAACCAAAACGCTACCCTCATTGCGCGAACTGCTTTCGTGTTGTACATTTCTGCCCAGTCCTGCGACAGGGGGCATGCCGCCGGAGATAGGGAATCATGAATCGATTCTTATTATTGGCGAGCATTTACGCCGTCTGGCGCTGTCCTTCGGCGAATACCACTATGCCCTCGCACCGGCGTCCGAATGCCGGCCATAAGCGCGGCGCCCTTCCGCTCTGAACTAGGAGCGCACTATGCCCGTGGACATGACCAGTCTTCTTGAACAGACCGCCGGGGTCCTCTGCGCTGCCCTGGACACCATGCTGCCCAAACTCACCGCCCAATGGTGGGAGACGTGCGTGAAGGGCAAACTCTCATTCCAGCAAAGGCAACACGTTGAACGGCGCGGCGTTACTCGGTTAGACGAACTTGACCTCGCGGCACTCCTGCGGATCCTCGACCAGAACTGGTTTGAACTCGCCGATGCGTACGCGTGGCCCTACGACGGCCGCAACTACGTCAAGGAGATGCAGACGGTTCGCAACCGGTGGGCGCACGCGCAAGTCGCACAGCCCCCGGCGGACGATGTCTACCGGGACCTTGATCCGACCGTGATGGTCGATGAGCGAGCCTGGATTCTCGCTTGTGTCCGCAGCCACGGGCGCCAGTACCGCAACAAACAGACCAAACCTCCGGTAAGACGCATGATGGGCAAGGCCGAGGTCGCCGAACGTTTTGGCAAGTCAAAGCGCTTCGTGGATCTTCTGGCCGCGAAGGGCATCCTGCACAAATTGGTGCTGCCGGGAAACTCGCGCGTGTGGGTTCTATTCCGAGGAGGTGGAGCGCCTACTCACTTCACCTGAGGTGCCGCCCGATCTCAAGGAATAGTACGCCCAACATCGAGCGGGCGTCTGAAAGACTCCTCACACCGCTTCGAGAGGCAACCGCGCCACCAGACGTGTGATTTCCGGCATGTGCTTCGCGACATGCGTCTGAATGGGCGATGTTTTCAGGAGCGTTTCGACCACCTTGCGTTCACAACCCCTGTGGTCAGCCAGGATCCGAATGACCGCGATGGTTTGCTCGGACGGCGTCGCAAGCAACCCGCGCCGTATCCAGTTCATCTCCCTGCCATCCTCGGGTACCCACCGGCCCCAAGTCTTATTGCCCACTGTTCCTGAATGGTTGCGACTCATCCAGCAGAAGCAACTCGCGTTGCTATGATCGCGATTCGGAGACCTTGATCCCCTCAATACTCGCGCTTCGTCAAACTTCGGATACCGAGCGCGAGCGGGACCGCGCTGAAGAGCAGCGTGAGACCCACGAGCCAGGCGGCTGACCAAAGATTGGCGCGCAGGAAGAAGGCGTCGGTGATCAGCCCCTTGACGTGGGTGTGCCAGGCCAGGCCGAAGGGGACGATGGCCGCCAGCATGAAGCCAAGGCTGAGCACCAGGTTCAAGGTGCCGCCGAAACTGGAAATGATCGCCGCAGGGTTCGACTGTTTGAGGTCGACGAAGATCGCGCCCAATCCCACCGAGAGCGCCGTGACCCCGAGCGCAATCCCGAACGCCAGTCCTATCGCCACTGCGCGCAACAAGGGTTCGACTTGCAGCATCCATACCGCCAGCGTCATGAGCACCGTGCTGACCGTCACCATGGCCGCGGCCGCACCCGCGAACTTGGTCAGCAGCACGCGCCGCATGTTCGTCGGGGCCAGGCCGATGATCCAGAAGCTGTGTCCTTCAAGACTTAGTTGCGGGTAGACAAAGCGCGAGGCAAGCGAACAGATGACCGAGGCTACGCTGAAGATGTTCAGGAAGACGATCAGGTTGCGCCAGAGGTCGGGCAACTGGTTGTAGCGGAAGGACCGGAAACTGGCGAAGTAGAGGCCGAGCAGGCCGAAGAAGATCAGCGCCTGCGACCATTGCAGGGGATCGCGCAGGAACGAACGAAGGTCCTTGAGCAGCATGCCGCGCACATCATGGGGCAGGCCGCCCAGGGCGCGGTCCAGCCAGCCCAGCAGTTCGACTGACCGGCGCCGGTTGCCGTCCGAACCAGCCGTGCGGTGCCAGGCGGTGATGAATGTCAGGTCGCCCAGCCATTGGATCGCCAGTCCCACGATCAAGGTCGACGTGGTGAGCACCGACCAGAACATGATCCCGCGGCCCACGTACCCGCGGCTGAGCGACATGATGCCTTCGGCTGCCCACCAGTTGGGAAGGAGCGGATGCGTGGCCAGTTGGAGGCCGGGCAGCAGCTTGTTCAGGACAAAGGAATCCTCGTCCTGCATGGCCGGTCGCGCCTGCAGCACGGTGCGCACCAGCGCGACCGCCGCGAGGAAGCCCAAGCCGATCCAGAACCAGCGCTTGCGAGGCAGCCATCGCACGGCGGCCATGCCGACGAGTGTGCCGAGCCCGCTGCATAGCAGGACGAACGGCACCGAGAAGACGAGCGTCCACAGCGCGAACAAAGGGCCGAGCTTCTCGTGGAGCGCGTAGGCACCCGCGTAAGGCACGACGAGGAAGAAGAAGGCCCAGGAACTCAGCAGGGCGGATTCGAGGGCCTTATACGTCACGAGATCCCGCACGCTGATGGGAGCCGTGAGCAGCCACGCGGTTTCGCGGGATCGGTAAAGCGTCGAGTAAGACGTAATGATGCTCGACGTGATCAGCATGCCGCCGAGACTGGCATAGAACAGGGCGAACAGGCGGCGCGTGATGAGGATGCTCCCGGGGCCAAGTCCGGCCAGGAACTGGAAGCCGTGCCAGAAGAGCGAGAAGAACCCGCCCACCATTCCGGTCGCGAACAGGAGAATGAACGAGACCTTGAAGATCGACTCGCGCTGCATCAACCGCCCGAGGTTGCGGAGCGAATGCGCATTCTTGGTGAAGATGGCGAGGAGGGGGCTCACTGACTCTCCCCTTCCGTCAGTTTCAGGAACACGTCCTCCAGTTTGCCTTCCATGCCGGATTGGGTGCGGAGTTCAGCCATGCGGCCGATGGCGATGAGCGAGCCGTTCAGGATGATGCCGATGCGGTCGGCGATGTCCTCGGCCAGTGCCAGAATGTGGGTGGTGAGGAAGATCGTCATGCCTGCGCGCGCCTTGGCCCGCAGCAGATCCTTGATCATGCGGATCGAGTGCGGGTCGAGGCCGATCAACGGCTCGTCGATGAAGATCACGCGCGGGTCGTGGAGGAACGTTGCGACGTAAAGCAACCGCTGCCGCATGCCGTGCGACAGGTCGCCGACCAGGGCGTTGCGCATGTCGTCCAGGCCGAACTGGGTTAGCCCGCGGTCCACGGCCGGCTGCAGCGCGGCCTTGGGGACATTGTAGAGGTCGCCGATGAAGCGCAGGTATTCGACGGGCGTGAGCTTCTCGTATAGGAACGGCATGTCAGGGATGTATCCCATGATGCGCTTGGCTTCGACCGGTTGCGCCAGGGCGTCGATCCCGCCGATTCGGACGGAGCCGCTGTCGGGCCGGACCAGGCCGGTCATCATCTTGATGGTGGTCGTCTTGCCGGCGCCGTTGGGCCCCAGGAAGCAGAAGAGCTCGCCGGCGGGAACGTCGAGGTCGAGCGCGCGCACGGCCTGCACCGTGCCGTAGCGCTTGTTGAGATTACGGATGTGGATCATGAGAGTATTCAGTGTTCGGTGTTCAGGTTCTTCGTTCGTAGTTCGTGGTCCTTGGTTGGTGCCGCTCTCCCACGTATGCAATTCGTCAATTCCTCCTGAACACCGAACACTGAACGCTGAACACCATATCGGGTCATATCAGGGCTCTGTTGCCTCGACCGTGACCTTCAGCTTCCCGATCATGCCCATCAGTTTCATCTGTTCGGCGAGTTCACCTTCCAGGAGCGAGAGATAAGCGGCGTTGACAACCGGCCGGCCCAGGGTGGGATCCATGTCCACCCACCGTCCCACGTAAACTGACGGCCAAGCATGATAGTAGAACAGGCCGTCGTACAGGGTCAAACCCACCCGGATCTTGGCCGGGATTCCGGCTGCGCGCGCCAGGCCCACAAAGAGGTAGGTGTGCTCGTTGCAGTCGCCTTCCCGTTGTCGCAGGACATCAAGGGCCGACGGCAGGCTGACCGTCGGCTTCTTGACCACGTTCCGGTACACCCATTCGTAAATGGCCAGGGCTGCCTCGACACGGTTGGTGCACGCACCCGTGATGGCGGTGGCCTGGGCTTTCAGGGCCGGATCGCCCGCCTGCACGAACGGCGTCGACGCCAGGTAGGGGGCCAGGTCGGCCGCCGGCACCTCGGCGTCGTGGTCCGCGGCGGTCGGGAGCGCGTCGGCGCGCACGTCGAGCGTCACCGTGTTGCTGGACATGGCAACCACGGTCTGCCGCTGGCTCGCGAGCGAGGCGGGATCCACGGTCACCCCGCGAAGCACGAGGCGCGCCGTGTGCGCGGTGGGCAGCGCGGCGGCCTTGCCCGTGACCGGCACGGCCAGGGCCGTCAGCATGTCGGAGCTGGGCGCGGCGCCCCGGACGTTGAGGGCCTCCTGCGCTGAACAGGCTTCAAGTGTCCACCCGAACGGGGTTTCCTGGCGCAGGACCCGGCCGTCGCGGTCGATCCATGACAGCGTCTCCATGCCCTCCGCCGTGGCGGCGAGAACGGTCGCCTCGACGTCCTTGCCCCGGTGCCGGATCGTCTCGCGGCGCAGGGCGCGGACCGTGACCGACTGGGGGGACATCGACACGGGGTTGAACATGCGCAGCGTCACCTCCTTGCCCGGGGCCAGCGCCTTGAGCGCCATTTCCGTCATGGGCGAATACAACACGGCGTCATGGGGTATCGCCACCTTGAACCGCTGGGTCGAGCCGGCGCTTCGAACCGTGGCCTGGAACGTTTCGGGCCCGGCGCGTTCGCCGTCCACGTTCACGGCGTAGCCGGCGCTCGAGAGGACGAACGCGAAGCTTTGCAGGGCGTATTGCGTATCGACGGTGGCGCGCGAGGTGAGGGAGATCCACTGGCGCGTTCCCATGACGTTCAGTTGCAGGATCGTGCGGTTGCCGACCAGGTATTGGTGGCGCGGGTCCGACTCGTCCAGGTCGACCGTCGACTGGCTGTAGCCGATCTGGCGGCCCTGGAACGTGATCTTCATGTACTCGTCGACGACCATGACGCCGCGTGAGAGTAGCGACCGGTAGCCGCCCGAAACATCCTGCCGCAGTTCTGGATAGGCCTCGTAGAAAACCAGCCAGGCGACGGAGCCCGCCCAGGTGAGGAGGATCGCGGCGATGGTGAGGGCGCGTTTGAGGTTCATCGGCCCGCCTGTTCCTCGATCCAGTCCACGACCTCACGGAGGGTGTGCGCCACGGGGCACTTGCAGCGGCGCAGGCGGGCCTCGGACTGGTGGCCACCGGTCATGAGCAGACAGCGCGCGCCCAGCGCCTGCGCCACTTCGAAGTCGTGCGTGGTGTCGCCGACCAGCAAGGCCGATTCCGGCGCAATTCCGGTCTCGCCGAGCAAGGTGCGGCCCAGGTCAACCTTGGAGTGCGCCTGGTAATCGGAGCGTCCGTAGATGTGGGCAAAGCAGTCGAGGATGCCGCGCTCGTCCATCATGCGCCTGAGCATCACGGATTCGCAGGCGGATAGAATCGAGAGGCCGCAACCGCGTGCCCGCATCCCGTCGAGAATTCGGCGCGCGTGAGGGCGCAGCCGCGATGCGCGGGAGAGGTCCGCATAGATCGTGTGGTATTCCTCGGTCAACGCGTTCCAGTCGTCACGGGCAAAATCGAACCCGACTTTCAGGTAGTAATCGCGGATGGGGAAGTCGAACACCTCCAGGTATTGCTCCCGGGAAACGGCCGGCAGGTTCCGGCTCGCGAGCAGCAGGTTGACGGCGTCAACGCAGGCCTGCGCGTCGTCCAGTAGCGTGCCGTTCCAGTCCCAGATGACGTGGCGGATGCCGGGACGGTGCTCGTCGTTCACGCTGAGATCCTCATGACGGGAAAGGATGAGCCACACGCCGGGTGGCTGGCGAGGAAAAAGGAGGCGTGTGAAGAAACGCCGGATAAGCCGTTCGTTTTCCCATGGCGGCTGGCCGGGTCTTTGTGGCATCTTGCGGTGGCGGCAAGCGGGTAACCCACGGAGGACGCAATGAAGATCTCGGCGGCAAAATGGCGGAAACGGCGGGCGTGGCTTTTGGACAACGAGGGTCTGGCCCTGACGGTCCTTCAGGGGGGCGGTCATCTGGCGGCTGCGCGGTTGGCGGACGGGCCGGCCATGAACCCGTACTGGACGCCGAAATGGCCCACAGCCGAGCCCTGGGCGTTCGGTCCCTCCAAGCCCGACCATCCCGAGGATAAGCTGCTGGCGTCGATCTGCGGGCATAATGTCTGTCTGGGCTTTTTCGGCGATCCATCCCCCGAGGAAGCGGCGGCCGGCTTGACGGTGCACGGCGAGGCGCCCGTGGCGCGTTGGGAAGACTACGGGCAGAAGGTGACACGGGACCGGCTCGTGTTCGTGTGCGGCTGCGATCTACCGGCGGCCCAGATGCGGCTGATTCGGACCTTCAGTACCCGCCGCGGATCGAATGTCATCCGCATCCGCGAGGAAATCGTCAGCCTGTCCGGCCGCGACCTGCCGTACACGAACTGCCAGCACGTGACGTTTGGGGCTCCGTTCCTGGAAAAGGGCGTGACGGTCTTCGACATGTCGGCGACCAAGGGGCACACTTTCCCCGGCGTGTTCGGCCGGCGGCAACGCCTGAAGGCCGACACGGCGTTCGCGTGGCCCCAGGGGCCTGGCGTCAAGGGGCCGATCAACTTGCGCACGATCGGCCGCGAGGCGAAGACGTCGAGCGACTTTTCCACCCAGCTCATGGACCCGCGGCGCGAGGATGCCTGGTTTAGCGCCGTGCATCCGGGCGTTGGCCTGATGGTGGCGTACGTCTGGAAGCGGGCCGACTACCCATGGCTGGGCAACTGGGAGGAGAATTTCGACCGGCAGACGGCGCCCTGGCGTGGGCGCGAGTTGACGAGGGGCATGGAGTTCAGCAACACGCCGTTCCCGGTCGGTTTGCGGGCCGCGGTCGAGCGGGCCACGTTCCAGGGACTCCCCACCTACCGCTGGCTGCCGGCGCGCGGGCGGGTGGCCATGGAGTACGCCATGGTAATCCAGCGCGTGCCACAAGGCTGCCAAGGTGTGGCCGATATCCGGGCTGAAGGCGAAGGGTTCGAGGTGGACCTTTTGGTATAGTAGTGAACAGTGAACGGTGAACAGTGGGGAATGCCGCTCGTTCACTGTCTTCACCGTTCACTGTTCACTATTTGCTTGATCGGCGGGCTGCCAGCGTCGATACTCCGCCCACCAATTTCCCGGGAAAGGACTCCCATGGCCTCCGAACTTGCCTTTGCCTTCATCAATCCCTACACGATTGCCAAATCGCGCACCGGCGGCGTGATCGGGCGGCTCATGAGCCGCACCGGGCTGGAGCTCGTCGCGGCCCGCATGTTCGGGCCGAGTCGGGAGCTGACCGCGCGCTACGCCGATTCGCTGTTGGCCAGTTCGCAAGCCGACCAGCAGTTCGCGCAACTGCTCAGCGATTACGTGCGCCAGAACTACATGCCCGATTCCGTCACGGGCAAACGGCGGCGCGTCGTGATGCTGTTGTTTGAGGGCGAGAATGCGATCCAGAAAGTGCGCGAGGCCACGGGTCATCTGCGCGCGGGCTGGGTGGGCGGTGAGACCATTCGCGACACCTACGGCGATTTCATCGTCGATGAGAACGGCGCTGTGCGTTACTTCGAGCCGGCTGTGCTCGTCGCGCCCTCCGTCGAGCGGGCGGCCACGGTGCTGCGGCTGTGGGCCGAGTACACGGCGACCGATGGCGGCATGGTCGATACGGCCAACGACGTTACCGAGAGCGAGGGCGTCCAGACCACGCTCGTGCTGATCAAGCCGGATAACTTCCGGTTCCCGAGCGTCAGGCCCGGCCATATCATCGACCTGCTCTCGCGCTCCGGCCTGCGGATCGTGGGCCTCCGCAAGTTCTGCATGACCGTGGCCCAGGCCGAGGAATTCTACGGGCCCGTTCGCGCCAACCTGCGGGAGAAGTTCAAGAGCATCGTCGGCCACCAGGCGGGCGAGGTCCTGCAACGCGAGCTGGGCATGCAGGTGTCCGAGGATTTGAAGGCGACGATCGGCGAAAACCTCGGCCCGCAGATGGGCGACCAGAAGTTTGAGGACGTGGTGCGGTTCATGACGGGTTATCTGCCATCGCAAGTGGCCGAGGCCGATAAGGCCAAGCTCGGGTCCGAGAACTGCCTGGCGCTGATCTACAAGGGCATGAGCGCCGTGGAGAAGATTCGGTACCTGCTCGGTCCCACGGACCCGGCCAAGGCCCAGCCCGGCTCGGTCCGCCGCGAGTTCGGCAGCGATATCATGGTTAATGCCGCGCATGCTTCCGACTCCCCGGAGAACGCGGCGCGCGAGATGAAGATCGTGGACGTGGGGCGCGACACCATCAAGGAGTGGGTGGAGAAGTACTATGGATCTCAATGAGCGCGTGGCGGGAATTCCTCCGTCACTAACCTTGGCCGTGGACGCCAAGGCCAAGGCGATGGCGGCGGCAGGGGAGAATATCTGCGGATTTGGCGCCGGCGAGCCGGACTTCGACACCCCGGAGCACATCAAGGAAGCGGCGACCAAAGCGCTGCGCGAAGGCAAGACCAAGTACGCCCCGAACGACGGCATCATGGAATTGCGCGTCGCGATCGCCGACAAACTCGCGTCCGAGAACAAACTTGCCTACAAGCCCGAGCAGGTGCTTGTCAGCAACGGCGCCAAACACTCGCTGTTCAACATCTTCATGGCGCTCTGCCGGGACGGGGATGAGGTCGTCATTCCCGCACCGTACTGGTTGAGCTATCCCGAGATGGTACGTGTGGCCGGCGGCAAGCCGGTGTTCGTCAAAGGCAGCGATGGGAGCGGCCTGAAGATTACCCCGGCCGCGCTCAAGGCTGCGATCACGCCGCGCTCCAAGGTTCTGGTCCTGAACAGCCCGTCCAATCCCACCGGCACCGTGTATGCGCGGGCCGAACTGGCGGCCCTGGCCGAGGTGGCGGTGCAGCATGGTCTTTATATCGTGTCCGACGAGATCTATGAGCGCATGGTCTACGACGGCGTGGAGGCAACCAGCGTCGGTGCCTTGTCACCCGAGATCTTCAAACGCACGATCACCGTCAACGGGTTCAGCAAGCCCTACGCGATGACCGGCTGGCGGCTCGGCTATTTTGCCGGTCCGCTTGAGCTCGTCAAGGCTTGTTCGGCCTTGCAGAGCCATAGCACCTCGGCGCCCAACACGTTCGCCCAATACGGGGGGATCGCCGCGTTGCGCGGGCCCCAGGATTGCGTCGACCGGATGGTGAAGGCGTTCGACGAGCGCCGCCAGTACCTGCATCGGCGGCTGACGGCCCTGCGGGGGCTGACGTGCGTGCGGCCAACGGGCGCGTTCTATGCCTTCCCGAACATCGCAGGCACGGGCCTCGCGTCCCTCGATTTTGCGGCCCGGTTGCTGGAGCAGGAGAAGGTGGCCGTGGTGCCGGGCCTGCCGTTCGGAGCCGACGACCACGTGCGGTTCTCTTACGCGTGCAGTTTGGCAAACATCGAGGAAGGGATGAATCGCCTCGAGCGCTTCGTGAAGCGGCTGGCGTGAGGGGTGGGGCCGAACTTCGTACTCCGCCGCCCCCGGTTCAACCTTCTTCTTCCGGCTGCTCCGGTGCCGCGTCCGGCGGCGGCTCGCCCGGCTGCCCGGTTCCGGTCGCCGGGCCGGTCGAGACGATCACTTGCGCGGGCCGCAACAGGAAGTTCCCCAGCTTATACCCGCGCCGGGTTTCCTGGATAATGACGTGCTCCGGGTGTTCGTCCGACGCCAGATGGGTGACGGGTTCGTGCACGTGCGGGTCGAAGACCTGGCCTTGCGTCACGATGGGCATGACGCCCGCTTTTTCCATCACTTGCTCGAGCTGCTTGAGCACGCCGGATAGCCCGTCGATGACCGCATGCTTAACGTGATGTTTGTGCGCCGCCTGGAGCCCCAGGTCAAAGTGGTCGATCACCGGGAGCAGGTCTTTCAAGATGCGTTCGCAGGCCCGTCGCGCCTGGTCGTCGCGGTCCCGGGTTGTGCGCTTGCGGAAGTTATCGAAGTCCGCCTGCAGGCGCAGCAGACGGTCTTTCAGGGCGGCGATTTCGAGGTCGCGGGGATCGGCGCCGGCGGGCGCCGGCTCAGCCGAATCCGGCGACGGGGCGGACTCGGCGTTGGCGGGCGAGTCATCCTTCGTTGGCTTGTGTTTCGTGTCGTCCATAGCTTTCCGGTTCATCATGACTAATTCGACGTGAGAAAGTACGCGGGCGGGCGATGTTGTGCAATAGGGATTTTGCGCCGGTCCGCCATGCAATTGAACCTTGAAAAAACGGCGCGAAGGCGCGAGTATGCCCGGACTCCGAACGCCAAGGCGGCGCAGGGACGAGGAGACGTCTGATGCAGGGACAAGATCGCGAGCAGGAACTGGTCAAGATCCGCGCCAAGCTCAAGGAACTGCTGGTCAGTAACTTGAACATGGAAGGCGTCACCCCCGACCAGATCAAGGACGACGACGCCCTGTTCGGCGAAGGCTTGGGCCTGGACTCGCTCGACGCCGTCGAAATCGTGGTGATCCTCCAGCGGAATTTCAGCGTCGAAGTCAAAGACATGGAAAAAGGCCGCGAGATCTTCCGTTCGATCAACACGCTGGCTACCTACGTCTACGAAACGCAGCAGGCAAAGAAGTAGGACGGGAAGTGTGCCGGCCTGCATCACCGGAATAGGCGTAGTCTCGGCCGCCGGATTCAACCGCGCCGACACGCTCGACTCGTTCGCCGAAGGGCGTCGGCATTTCGGTAAGGTAACCCGGTTCGAATCGCCACTGGACGTGCCTGTATTCGAAGTGCACGGCCCGCTCCCCGCGGCGCCCGCGGGCTCGGAATCGCGTACGCTCCAACTCGCCCTCCACGCCGTGTCCGAGGCCCTGTCCGAGGCCGGGCTCGGCGCCGGGCTGACCGGCCGTCGTGTCGGCGTGTGCTTCGGCACGACCGTGGCGAGCCAGCTCAACGACATGGATTTCTACACCGCGTACCGCCAGACCGGCACGGCGTCCCTGGTCCCCGTCGAGCGCTTTCTCAAAGGGAACCTCGCCGAAGCCGTGGCGCGGGCGATCGGGGCGCAGGGCCCGCGGATCACCGTGGTCAATGCCTGCTCCTCCAGCGCCGACGCCGTCGGTGTGGCGCTCGCCTGGCTCCGCTGCGGCTTGTGCGATTGTGTCGTGGCAGGCGGGGCCGATGAACTGAACCGCATTCCCCTGTGCGGGTTCCATTCCCTGAGCGTCATGAGCCGCGAGCCGTGCGCGCCCTTCGACCGCGACCGCCAGGGGTTGAACCTGGGCGAGGGCGCGGGCGTGCTTGTGCTCGAGACCGAGGACGCGGCACGGCGGCGCGGCGCGGTCCCGGCCCTCGACGTGCTTGGCTATGGCGCGGCCTGCGACGCGCACCACCTCACCGCGCCGCGGCCCGATGGGACCGGACTCGAGCAGGCCATCCGCCTCAGCCTGGCCCAGGCCGGCCTCGAACCCGCCGCCATTGATTTCGTCAACGCCCACGGCACGGCCACGCGCGACAACGACCGCACCGAAGGCAGTGTGCTGGCCCGCGTCTTCGGGCCGTCGGTCAGGGTGCTCTCGACCAAGGGCTACACCGGCCACACCCTGGGCGCGGCCGGCGCATTGGAGGCCGCGTTCACGGCCCTCGGCCTGCGCGCGGGCTGGGTTCCTGCCAGCGCCGGGTTTGTGAACCAGGACCCCGAAATCCCGCTCGAAGCCCTGCGCACGCACACGGTCGTACGGGGCCGCTATGCCCTTTCCACGTCGCTTGCCTTCGGCGGCAATAACGCCGCGCTGGTGCTGGGGAGGCGGGTATGAACATTGCCGGTATGGGCGTGGTCTTCACGCGCGGCCGCGGCGCAGCCGCGCTCGAACAGGCGCTGGAGCAGGGGTGGGTGGCGCCCGGCACGGTCGCCGTTCCCGCCGGCAGTGCGCCGGCGTATGTCGTGGCGCCCGAGACCCTGGCTGACAAGACCGTACTGGCCAAGGCGCGCCGGGCCGACCGGTTCACGCGCATGGCCGTCCTGGCGGCGGCCGACGCCCTGCAGGACAGCGGGCTGGCCGGCCGCCTCGACACCTCGCGACTCGGCACGATCGTGGCCACGGCCCTGGGCCCCCACACGACCACGTTCGGGTTCCTCGATGGCATCCTCGAGTTCGGCGACGCCGGTGTTTCGCCCACGGCGTTTTCGCATTCGGTTCACAATGCCGCGGCCTCCTATATCGCGATGACGCTCGACGTGCGGGGGCCGACGCTGACAGTTACGCATTTCCATTTCGCCTTCCACCAGGCACTGCTCCTGGCCGACGCGTGGCTGGCCGAAGGGCGGTGCGATCACGTGCTCGTGGGGACGGTTGACGAGGTCGGGGCGGTGATGGCCTATGCCAGCGGGCGGCTGTGCCGAACGCCAGCCGACGGCCGCATCAAGCCGCTCGCCTTCGCGACGGCACCCGAGGCGGTGCCGGGCGAGGGGAGCGTGTTCTTCCTGGTGTCGCGCGGGGAGGGGGCGGGTTACGGCCGCGTAGCCGGCGCGCAGTTGACGGCAGTGCCCGAGCCGGCGCCGGAGGGGGCGGTCCACCTGCTTGATGCCGACGGTCTGTCGCACGATGAGTCCGGTTATCGAGCGGTGGCCCGGGAAGGACTGCCCGTGGCTTCCTACGCGCCGCTGTGCGGGAGCCTGATGACCATCAGCGCCTTTCACGCGGCAGTGGCGGCGCTCATGTTGCGGCGCGGCCGGCGATATGCCGTACCGGTGCCCGATGGCGCCGGCGACCTGCAGGTCTGTCACGAATCCGGTCCCGCCGAGATCCGCCATGTCTTCTGCACGAGACTCGACTGCGCCGGCAACCGCGTGACGCTGCACCTGGCGCGGTAGCGGCACGCTTGGGTTTTGCCGCTGCCCGGAAGAGTGCCTATCGGCGTTGACTGCGCATCGCCAGGATGCGCCGCATGTTCCCGCCCAGGATCGGGAGCAGCACGTCATCCGGGACGTCGAGCGACAGCAGCCGGCCCAATTCCCAGTCGAAGCTGTGCGCCATGGCATCGGTGCCGAAGACCACCTGGCGGGGGTCCACCTTGCGCAGCGTCTCGTCCCACGTGATCGGCGTACAGAAGCTGCCGCACCATTCGAGGTAGACATTCCGGTGTTCCTGCGCCAGGGCCTCGGCCTCGAGGCGTCCGCGCGTGCCGCCCCCCGAATGGCCCAACAGAAAGGGGACGCGCGGGTAACGCTTCACCAGCCCTTTGAACATAGCCGGCGAGTTGTAGGTGTCATCCCAGGTATGCGAGAGCACCGGTAAACGGTGGCGTTGGGCATACTCCCACATCGGAGTGAAGCGCTTGTCGGTGATGGCGACCTGCCAGTACCCGCAGAGGGTCTTGAACCCCTTGAAGACGGGACCGGCGAAATAAGCGTCGAGCTTCGGGACCAGCGCGTCGGCGTAAAGCGGGTTGAACCCCACGTAACCCCACACGCGGCCGGCGTGGGGGCGGAGAATGTCCTCCATGAGCGCGTTGCCTTCGACGGGTGCCCCCATGATGGCCTGCATGCCCGATACGAGCAGAGTGGAGATGCCGACTCGATCCATGGCCTTGAGTCCCGCCTGGAGTTGGGCGCGTTCTTCCTGGTCTTCGAGTACGTAGCCGGCCGAGGGGCCCAGGTGACCGTGGGCATCGACCACATCGACGGCTAGCGGTTTGCCTTCCAGAAAGCGGGGCCATAGCGTATTCGCCATCGGGCGCGAGGCGGCGGGCGGTGTGGCGGCCAGGCCGGTCAGGCGGTCCAAGTTGCCGTGGGCGATGAGGCGGCGTTGGGCGGCAGTGAGTTGCGCGCGCGCCAGGGCGGCGATCGCCGCCCCGTTATGAGATTTGAACCCGGTTCCGAAAATCAGGCGGTCGGCGCCGAAATGCTTGACGACCAGTTCGATGGCCCCGAAGGAATGCAGCCAGGATGTGTCGCAAAGAACATTCTTTCGGCGGCGCATCAGGTCGAAAACCGTGACACACGGTCCCCACATGACCTCGGTCAGGACCAGCGACACACCGGGGAAGGCGGCCGTGAATTCCAGAATGTCGGCCACGGAGGCCTGATCGTGTTTGAGGATAATGACAGGCTTGAGCGCGCGCAACTGGCGCATGACAGGCTCCAGTTGCATCAGGGTCAGGCGTCCCATGACGTTCGTAAAGCGCAAAGCGCGGCATGGCATGGCCTTTAGCTGCCCGACCAGCGACGCGAGGCCGTCCCGCTCGTAGGTCATGAGGTTCGAAACAGTCAGCGCCGGCAGGATCCGGCCAGCGGCGCCGGGCGTGCTGCGAATCTCCTCGATCAGGGCCTGGTTGCTGGAAAGCGCGTGGTTCTGGAGCGACTCCGTGTTCCAGACCAGGGCGCGGCTGATGCCGAGCCGGTCCATCGTGTCCAGCCGGTCCTGGATGCAGGGAAACTCCGCCTCGCCCGCACAGGGCTTGCCAAAGCTGGCATTGACATCGAACAATGCCGGAACGGTGGACTCGGGATTGGCGAGACCGATCCGGGATGCTCTGGCGTTGGCTCTCCGTTCGACACGCTGCATAGTCGGCCCTCCTCAGATGCGCTGCCGTTACCGCGGATTGTCGATCCGCTCCCCGGCATTAGACAGGCAAGTGGCATCGATTGACAAGAGCCAAGAATTGGCGATGATTGGGCCGCTACCCCGCGACAGTGCCGATCAGTCAGGATGCGGACAAGAAGGACCCAACATGTCAGCCGCCATCGTCATCCGTCTCCTGGCTTCCGCTGACCGGGCGGCGGTCCGCCGGCTGTGCGGCGACACGGCGGACCGTGGCGAACCGGTGGAAGGGTTCTTCTCCGATCGACTGCTGGTCGTCGATCTATTGACACGCTACTATACCGATCTGGATCGTTCCTGCTCGTGGGTCGCCGAGTCCGACGGCCAACTGGCCGGCTACGTACTGGCTGCTGCGGACTCCCGCGCCGTCGAGCGGGCCGCGCGGCTTCGTATCGCCCCTGCCGCCCTCATCGGCGCCGTTCTGCGCGGCGCCCTGGGCCGGGCCGAGACATGGCGCATGATACGGGCCGCAAGGGCGAATGTCCGCCGCCTGGCCACCCGGCGGCCGTTCACGGATGCCGCCTATCCTGCGCACCTCCACATCAACCTCGACGTCCGGTTCCGCAGTCACGGCCTCGGCGGCGACCTTCTCGAGGCGGCCTTGCGACGGCTGCGTCAGACGCCGGCCGCCGGCGTGCATGCCAGTGTGCGCGCCGACAGCATTCGCGCCTGCCGGTTTTTCGAGACCCACGGCTTCGCCGTCGTTCACCGTGACGCATTGACGTTCCCCGTGTCGGGCGGCACGGAACTTCGGGAGGTGCTCCTGTATGGACTCAGCTTCCAGCACTAACGGTCTGTTGAGGCAGGCCGTGGTCATCGGGCTCATTCTGGCCGCGGGGGTGTGGCTGCCGGCGTGGGCGGCAGCGACCGGGCCCGGCGCGATCCTGACCGAACTGAGGCTCAATGCCCGCGATCGTATTCTGGTGCTGGCGCCGCATCCCGACGACGAAACGCTCGCCTGCGGCGGAGTTCTCCAGCGGGCGCAAGCCATGGGTCTGCCCGTTCGAATCGTGTTCCTCACCTACGGCGATAACAACGAGTGGTCGTTTGCCGTTTACCGAAAACACTTCGTGCTGGAGCCCTCCGCCATCCGGCGCATGGGCCAGTTGCGGCATGACGAGGCCTTGGCCGCCACCGGCCGCCTCGACGTCCCCGCAAGCCAACTGGTCTTCCTGGGCTACCCCGATTTCCGCACGCTGAAACTCTGGACCGACCACTGGGGCAACCGGCCGCCGCTCGAAAGCATGCTGACGCGCACCACGAAGGTGCCCTATGCCAACGCCTATCGACCCGGTGCGCCCTACACCGGTGAATCGGTGCTGGCCGACCTCACCGCGATACTGCGCGAGTTCCATCCCACGCGCGTGTTCGTGCCCCACCCGGCGGATTTCAACCCTGACCACCGGGCCCTCTACCTGTTCACGCGCGTGGCCCTGTGGGATCTCGCGGTCGAAGGGCTTCACCCGACGCTCTACCCCTACCTGACACACTTCCCGCAGTGGCCTGCGCCGCCCGTGGACGACCCGCTCCTGCCTTTGGAACCGCCTGCGGCGCTGGCCGAGTCCGATGCGTGGTTCACGTTTCCGTTGACGGACCAGGAGGTCGCCCTCAAATCCCAAGCCATTCGCCTGCACAAGACACAGTTTGCTTATTCAGGCCGTTATCTCGGTTCGCTGGTCCGTGCCAATGAACTCTTTGGCGACGCGCCGACGGTGGTGTTGTCGCCGCGGACCCCGCAGTTCAAGGAACTGCGGCCCGGAGGGCCGGGGGACAGCGTCTCGCGCGACGAGCCGGGCGAGCTGACGATGGAAGAGCGCAGTCGATTCGTGGGGATCGAGTGGCGCCGGCTGCGGAGCGATGCGCAGGCTTTGAGCGTCACCCTGGCCATATCCCGTCCGCTCGGCGAGGCGGTCGGCGCGTCCATCTACGCCTGCGGGTACCGGCCGGACGTGCCGTTTGTGCGGATGCCGAAGGTGCACATCTTGGTCGGCCGTCTCGACACGCGCGTTTTCGACACGGGGCGGGCACTCCCCCATGACGGCAACGTTACCGTGGCCCGGCGGTCGCACGAGCTTGACATCGCCATCCCGTGGGACACGCTGAATGCGCCGCAGCACGTGATGATCAGCGCGCGAACCTACCTGGGAAACATCCCTCTGGACTGGGCCGATTGGAGGATCATCCGGATCGATCAGGCCCGGAAGGAATGAGGTCGCAGGCGCCGGCCACGCCGGTCGGCTTTTCGGATGATTACCCGCGCGCCTTCTTGGCGAGTTTGACCAACTCGAACCACAGGACGCAGACCAAGCCGGCCCCAAGGCTGAGGAGCAGGTCGACCGTGTGCAGCGGGGCAAAGTGGAACAACCGCTGGGCAACGGGGACCGTCAGGACCGCGGCGAGAAACACACAGGTGCCGAGCACCACCCAGCGCAACGCGGCGTTGGGGACCCGCAGCATGGCGAAGGCGGACCGCGTCCAGGACCTGTTGACGAGAATGATGACGACGAAGGCCACGACCAGCGTGGCGAACGTCAGGGCGCGGGCGGCTTCGGCGGAATGGCCGGTGCGGGCGAGCAGGAAGACGCCCAGGCAGACGATGAGCACGCTGAATCCCTGCATCACGGCGAGCCCGATCGCCCGCCACGAGAAGAGCCGCTCGTCCGGCCGTCTGGGTGGTCGTCGCATCACGTTGGCCTCGGCTTCCTCGGCCTCGAAGATGAGCGAGCAGGAGGGGTCGATGATCAGTTCCAGGAACACGATGTGGACGGGCAGAAGGAGGAGCGGCCAGTCGGCGAAGAAGACCGGAATCATCGACAGGCCCGCAATGGGGACGTGAACCGCCAGGATGAAGGCAATCGCCTTTTGGATGTTATCAAAGATGCGCCGCCCGAGGCGAACGGCCGCGACGATGGACGTGAAGTCGTCATCCAGCAGCACGAGCGCCGCGGCTTCGCGGGCCACGTCCGTGCCGCGGCCGCCCATGGCGATGCCGATGTGGGCCGCCTTAAGTGCCGGGGCGTCGTTGACCCCGTCGCCGGTCATGGCGACGATTTCCCGGTTGGCCTTCAACGCCATGACGATGCGCAGCTTCTGTTCGGGCACGACGCGGGCAAAGACCTGAACGTCCCGAATCCGGCGGGCCAGATCCTCGTCGGACATCCGGTCGAGCTCGGGCCCCGTGATTGCCGTCTCGCAATTGGCAAAGCCCGCCTGGCGGGCGACACTGCGGGCTGTTGCGGGATAGTCGCCCGTGATCATGACCACGCGCACGCCGGCGGCCTGACACTCGGCGACGGCGGCGGGAACGGTGGGCCGCAGCGGATCCTCGAACCCGAGCAAGCCCACGAACTCAAGCGAAAGATCGTGATGCTTCTCGGGGAGATCCCCCCGGCTCGTGATTCCGCGCGCCACACCCAGCACGCGAAGCCCCTGGGACGCAAGGGCAGCCACTTCCTGCGCCAGCGACGCTTCCTGCGTCGCCGTCATGTGGCAGAGATCGGCAATGGCTTCGGGCGCGCCCTTCGCCGCCACCGCCACCTCTTCGGTGGCGCCGGTGGACCAGGCGTGGCTCACCGCAAGCAGGCCGGGTGTCAGCGGGTATTCCCGGGCCAGGGTCCAACCCGGGTGCAGGTGCTCCGTGTTCTTGATCAGCCGGTCCCCCGCCACGTGCAGCGCCTGTTCCATGGGGTCGAATGGGTCGCGTTTGCTGGCCAGGATCGCGTTCTCGAGAATGCTGTGCAAGGACTCCGGGAGGGTTCCCTGGAGAGCCGCCAGATCGATGGCGCTGCCGGCCGTCGCAAGCTGACGCAGGGTCATCTGATTCTGCGTAAGCGTGCCCGTTTTGTCGACGCACAGGACGGTGGCCGCCCCCAGCGTCTCGACGGCCGGCATTCGCCGAGTGAGAACGTTGCTGCGGGATATCCGCCAGGCGCCCAACGCCAGAAAGACCGTCAGCACGACCGGGAATTCTTCGGGGAGTGTGGCCATGGCCATCGCGATGCCGGCAAGGAACCCCTGCTTCCAGACCTCGACGCTGCCGCCGCGCGTCAACGCGAAGGCCACCACCACGACGGCGCAGGCCATGAGTCCAACGACGGCGAACGTGCGGACCAGGCGCCCCGTGTCGCGCTGCAACGGGGTCGGCTCCGGCTCGATCTGTTCCAGCGCCTTGCCGATCTTCCCGAACTCCGAATGCAGCCCCGTGGCCGCAATTTCGGCAATGCCTTGTCCGGCGGTAACCAGGGTTCCAGAGAACACCGATGGCAGGTCGTCGCCACCCGGCCGGTCGAGTTCGCGGGCCTCGGCGGACGGCACTTTCCTGACAGGCACGCATTCCCCGGTCAGTAGCGACTCGTCTGCCGCAAGGTTGATGCCGCGGCGGAGGAGGCCGTCTGCGGGGACGCGGTCGCCCTCGCAGAGGACGATAAAGTCGCCCCTCACGACCTCGCGGCCTGCGACGCGCCGGTGCAAGCCGTCACGGATCACGAGGGCCCGGGGACTGGAGAGGTCGCGCAGCGCTTCCAACGCCCGTTCCGTGCGCCGCTCCTGGACGATGGTGATGGCCATGACCACAAGCACAAAGCCGAGCAGCATCAAGGCATCGGCCGGCTCGCCCATGATCAGATACAGGGTGCCCGCCGCGACGAGCATCAGGAACATGGGTTCGCGCGCGACCTCAAGACCAATGGTCAACAGGGTGCGTTTCCTTTGCGCGGGAAGCTCGTTCGGTCCCTCCCGTTGGAATCGTGCGCGAGCCTCGTTTTCACCGAGCCCGGACAGCCCGCCGAGATCCAGAACGCCGCTGGCGATCCGCGTCGCCTTGCCGGCCGTCTCACTTGTGTTGTTCCTGGACTCGGTCATGATTTCTCGATCAATGGTCATCTATACCGGGCGGTTGCCAGCGCTGCATTCTGGATGAACGTGCGGGCACTGTCCACTCGCATTCGGATCGGCCACTCGTTTCGGCTTGCCGATTGCCCTCCTGCGGCAGATCTACTGCTCCCACCGCGAGACCCGACCAGCGGTGCGTGGATACCGTTGACCTATGCCCGCAGGTAGGGCATTGCGAAGCGCACCTTCATGGATTTCCCGATGTGAGTCCTCCGCGTCAAAGGGCACACTCCAGAGCAACAAAACCGACTGCCACGGTCGGAGCGCATCGGACCCGACACAGGCCGCATGACGCGGTTCCGACCGGCTGTCGAAAGTCGATGGCCGGCGTTTCTCGGTCCACGCGCAAGGAGGACGACAATGCGAATGCTCATGCACGTCAAGATTCCAAACGCCCAGTTCAATGCGGCCGTCAAGGATGGCACGGTGGGGCAGAAGATCCACCGGGTACTAGAGGACTGCAAACCTGAAGCCGTGTACTTCACCGAATACGACGGGCACCGAGGCGTAATCCTGATCGTCAACGTAGATCAGTCGGCAAAGGTGCCGGATCTGGCTGAGCCGTGGTTTCTGCTCTTCGATGCTGACGTCCAATTCCATATCGTCATGAGTCCCGAGGAACTTGGACGGGCAGGCCTCGAATTGCTTGCCAAGAAGTGGTACTAGCGCCAGAAGGAGGCCTGTCATGGCCAAGCGTCAGTTTACGTGCGTTACTTACATTGCGGCAACGCCCAGCCAGGTATGGAAGGCGTTGTTCGATCCGGCATTGACCCGGCAGTACTGGCAGCATGACAACGTTTCCGATTGGTTACGCGGTTCCGTGTGGGAGCATCGGCGCGCCAACCGGGCCCGCACGCTCGACCTGGTTGGGAAGGTCGTGGAGAGTTCGCCCCCGCGCCGACTGATCGTGACGTGGGCAGATCCCGCCGATGCCGCCCGCCCGCAAAAGTATTCGCGGGTCACTCTCCAGGTCGCGCCCTGCCGTGGCGTCACCCGGCTTTCCGTGCTGCATGACCGCCTTGACGCCGGTTCCGCCATGCTGGAGGGTATCACCGACGGTTGGCCAAAGGTCTTTGCCAGCCTGAAATCTTTGCTGGAGACCGGCCACGCCCTCCCCAGGCTTTGGTAGGACGCCCCGGGCTGCCCCGGCCCTCGGGCGCGAACCGAGGTACGCCGAAAGACCCAGCGGCTCTTGGAAGGAACGAAAACGCACAACAGAAGGAGCAGACGATGAAGCGACAGGCATTGTGGATGGTGGCGGTAATGGCACTGGCGGCGGGCGTCGCGGCGGGCGGCATGGCGCCTCAGCCTTCGGCGGGTTCGAAGGAATTCGAGCGGATGAAATCACTGGCGGGGACATGGGAGGGCACGGGCAGCATGGAACCCACGGGGCAACCGGTCCGCGTCGAGTATCGGGTGACGGGGGCCGGCAGCGCCGTGGTCGAGACGCTCTTTCCGGGAACGCCTCACGAGATGGTCAGCGTCTATTACGACAAGAACGGCGCGCTCTGCATGACCCATTACTGTGCGCTCGGGAACAGGCCTCAGATGGCGCTGAAGAATAGCACCGCCGATACGATCGAACTGGAGCTGGCACGCGGCGGCGAAGTCGATGCGAAACGGGAGCCGCATATGCACGCCCTGAAGCTGACATTCGAGGGCCCTGGCAAGCTCGCGGCAGAATGGACGGAGTTCGAGGGCGGCAAGAAGAAATCCGTAAGCGCCTTCGAGCTGACGCGGATCAAGTGACAGACCAAGAAGAGTTGAACCCCTTCGCTTGAGGTGCCATACCCTCCCGCTCAGCGCCTTCCGCACGCGATGATGATCAGGGCGGCGGCCAGAACCAGGCAGAGGAACATGGCGCCCCAGCCGCTGAAATCCTGCTGGTTTTCGGTGCGCTGGGCCGCGGCGGCCGCCAGGATGGCACGCATGATCTCCTTCATCTCTTGGTCCTGGAGCGAACGGCTCTTGAGGTCGACTTCCAGTGTGCCGGAGCCTGCGGGAAATTGCGCACGGCTTTGAAGATAGACGGAATCGTTGGTCGTGAGCCGGTCCTGGAGGACGGCCACGTCTAACCCGTGCAGGCGCTCGGAGTAGCGCCCCAGAACACCGCGGCTTGGTTCGGCGGCAGCGGCCTCAACTGCGCCGGTTGACGCTTGCGTCTGCCGGATCGTCAGCCACGTATCGGGCTCCGCCGTGGTCGAGGACCGGCGGGCGAAGAGGCGCACGACGTCGGATTCGTTCGTCAGGGGCGTCACTGCCTCGAAGCCTTCGGGGACTGGGAACGCGATGTCGCCGCTGTGGATCTCGGCCGGGATGGCGCAGGAGATGAGGGGCAGCGCAATGAGCAAGGCTGCCGCCAAGGCGGACCCCAAGGTGGCGGGAGATGCCCGAAATGGGGATGCGTGCTTCATCCAGCTTCATCCCGTCATGCGTAGTCCTTCTCGGACGGTTCCTCAACGGCGGCCAGCAGTTTCTCGATCAGTTTGACGGGTGTCAGCCCTTCCGAATCCGCCGCGAAGTTTGTGAGAATCCGGTGCCGGAGCACGGGCAAGGCGGCCCGGCGGACATCGGCGCAACTCACGTGCAGGCGCCCTTCCATCACGGCCCGCGCTTTGGCCGCCAGCACAAGATATTGTCCGGCGCGGGGGCCGGCGCCTGTCGACACGAACTGACGCACGAAGTCCGGCGCCCGCGCATCGCCGGGACGCGTGGAGCGGACCAGGCGGATCGTGTACTTAACCACGTGCGGCGACACGGGAATCTTGCGCACCACGCTCTGCAACTGCAGGACGTCCTGCTTGCTCAGGATCTTCTCCGGCATTGTCGGCACGGCGGCCGTGGTGGTCCGCACGATTTCCTCTTCCTCGTGCTCCTGGGGGTAGTCGACCCAGATGTTGTACATGAAACGGTCGAGCTGCGCCTCGGGCAGGGGATAGGTTCCCTCCTGCTCGATGGGGTTCTGCGTGGCCAGCACAAAGAACGGCGCATCGAGCGAATAGGTCGTGTTGCCGACCGTGACGCGCTTCTCCTGCATGGCCTCGAGCAGGGCGGCCTGGGTCTTGGGCGGCGTACGGTTGATTTCATCGGCCAGCAGCAGGTTGCAGAAGATGGGCCCGCGGATGAACCGGAACGTCTTCTCCTGCGTGGTCCGGTCGCTCTCAAGCACCTCGGTGCCGGTCATGTCGGTCGGCATGAGGTCGGGCGTGAATTGGATGCGCCGGAAATCCAGGTCGAGCACCCTGGCCACGGTGCTGACCATGAGAGTTTTGGCCATGCCCGGCATGCCGACGAGCAGGCCGTGGCCGCCCGCGAGCAGGACCATGATGAGCTGCTCGACGACGTCCGTCTGCCCGATGATCACCTTGCCGACTTCGCGACGAATCTGTTCGGTTCGGTCGGCCATCTGCTTGATCAATTCCAACTCGGCCGGCGTGGCCTCGGGCGGCGGCTGGTCGGGTTCGGCGGCGGCTACGAATTCGAAGCGGAAGGCGACTTCGTCGCCCAAGTCGACCAGCATGCCGCTGGCCAGCGGTGTCTGGCGTTCAATGCGGTGGCCCCCGATGAACGTGCCGTTGGAACTGTCGAGATCGACGATCGTCCAGCCGGCAGACGTGCGCTCGATCCTGGCGTGGCGCCCCGAGACGACGGCATCGGCCAGCACGATGTCACACTCCGGGTTGCGGCCGATGAGGGCCGGCCGGCTTCCGTCAATCTCGCGGCTTTTGCCGGATTCGAGTCCCGTCATGAACGTGATTGTTGCCATGGGTTCTTCCTTTGTTACGGCAGCGTTACCGTGCCCAAATCCTTCACCGTCTCGACCACCCGGACACCGCCAAGTCGCGGCACGTAGTGATGGGCCAGCAGCCCTTTGACCTGGCCCTCGGTCACTTCCTGACGGATGATCTCCCTTGTGTGTACCAGAGCCCAGCCCGGCCTGCCAGCACGCTCGGTCAGCACGAGTTTGAGGCTGCGCACCTGGATGTCGCTGCGCACCTCGGCGCTCTGCAGGGTCACCGGGCGGGTCCGGACCTCCTGCAGGAAGACGCGGGCATTGCCCTCGTCGCCGCCGACACCGGCGCTGCGGTGCATGAGCTTCGTATCGAAGAAGGGGGTCGACTTCAGAATGGCCGCCTCGATGGCCTTGCGTTCGTCCGCCGTCAGGGTGTCGTCCGCCCGGGCCAGGGTCAGGCCTTCGTGGACCGCGTCGGCGGTGACCACCACGAGATCGTAGCGGCCCACGGGCAGGCCGCTGAAGGCGAAGGCGCGGCCGCCATCCTCGAGCGTCCCCTTGTACACGCTCTTCCAGTCGTCGACGGCCTGGGCCATGACGGCCACGGCGGGCTTCGCGGCTGGATCGAACCGGCCGCGCAGCCCGCCGGTCGCACTCGGGTCGGGCGGCGTGTAGAGCTGCGACGACTGGACTGTGCCGGTGCCCCGTCCCTTTTCCGCGGCCGCGGTTGCCATCAGCGGCAAGAGCAGTCCGAGGGCGAGAAGGAGGGCTACTGCAGTCTTCGTCGGGATTACAGGTAGGGCGACGGCGTCCTCGCCGCGCCGAGCCTGGGACGTTCCTGTCACGGCGGGGCCGGAGGCCCTCGCCCTACCTCCCTGGACGGAGACAAGAGACCTTGGATGTTCCTGTGAGTTCATCACTTTCCCAGAACCCTTTTTGCCCGTTCGCCGGCAGGAGCGTTGGGGAACTCCTTCAGGATCTCGGTTGCCAGCGCCTCGGCCTCGCGCTGCCGCTTCAGTTCCACCAGGCAACGCAGTTCGAGGTCCATCACCTCCGGCAACGAACTCGAGATATCCATGCTATTCCGGTACATCTGCACGCCGGTGAGGGCGCGCCGCACATTTCCCACAGCCAGGTAGTACTCGGCTTCGGCGAGCGGGTAGTCGCCGCTAAGCTTGCTGAGCGGCACTTCGAGTTCCCACTGGCGCAGCGTGTCGCGGGCCTCGAAGTAGTAGCCGGATTGCGTCAGGCTGGAGACGGTCGAATAGAAGGCCGCCTCGCGCACGGCCAGAGTTTTCCAATCGCGGCCCGGGGCGCGGGCGTAGGCGCGCGCGGAGGTCATGCGCGCTGCCTTGCGTTTCGCCGGGGTCGTGGGGGCCAGGAGCTTGGGCTGCGGAGTCGCCGGGTCGTTCCGGAGATGCTCGTGATAGCGGTCCTGCGCGTCGCCATAGAGCGTGACCGCGGCTTCCAGGTTGCTGACGGACCGCTCGACGTCGCCGAGCCGGATTATGGCGCGCAGTTTCTGCTCGGGCGTCTGGGCGGCGGACTGGAGGTCAGCCGCAATGCGGCGTGCCGCCACCGTGTCGGCGAAGTCGTAGAGCGTGCTGTCGAAGCGTTCCAGCTTCCAGGCGAAACGCCGTGAGGGGTCCGTCTCCTCTCTTTCGAACTGTTCGATCCAGCGCGGCGCGTCGTCGGGTTTCGTATTGCGCAGGCCGCCTATGAATACGTCTTCCAGCGTCCAGCGCTTGGAGCGATCCAGCGCGAGCGTATCGCGCCGGCTGCGGGTGAAGATGGTTTCAAGGAGGTCGGTGCCCTCGAAGGGTACGGCGATGTTGGCGAGCAACTCCCACAGGTCGGGCGACCACCGCGCGCAGGGGCTCCGGCCGGCGACGGTGGACTCGCACATGCCGAGCATCACGGCCCGGAACCAGGCGCGGTCGGTGCTGCTATTCACGTTGCCGCGGGGGGCCTCGCCGATGACGGAGAGCGGCACGCTCACCTTGGTGGTCCCGGCGCGGTTGACGGCAGAAACCATCACGGGGTTCGAGGCGCCGCCATCGAACAGCCACGACGAGTGCGACCAGACCATGCGCCGGTCGGCGTCGTAAATCCACGTGTAGGTCGTGTCGTTCGTGGGCTGGCCCAGGGGGTTGATGCGCAGGTCGTAGAGGTTCACAGGGCGGTCGCCGAACCAGAAATAGCGCTGCGGCGTTAGGTCGCCTTCCACTACGAACGCCGGCCGGCCGTCGCGGAAGTCGGCGTGGATCAACCGGCATCGGCCGGAGTGCAGGTAGGCCGATTCGGGAATGGCGGTCGGGAGTTCGCCCGAAGTCTCGCCCGGGATGCGCCAGGCGGCCTGCATTTCCTTTCCACTGTTGCCTGCGCACTGGATGTACTCGATGTGGTGGAGTCCCGCCGCCAACTCGACCCAGGAGCCGAACTGGCCCTTGGCGCCTTCGTTGCGGCCGCGATTGGCCGGCCACGTCGCCGCGGTACGGCCGTCAACACGCAGTTCGGACTGGTCGCGGGAGATTGTGCAGAAGTAAACGCGCGCGGCCTTGGGGCGGCGGATCCAGCCGGTAAAGTACGATTGAAAGAATTCATGGGGACCGAAGGGGTTGTCTTGCATGCAGATGTTCGGGACCGGCCCCATGAGAGTATCGGTTTTGTCGGGCAGGGTGCCCGGCAGGCGGGCCGCCTTCTCGAGTTCGTCCGGGCCTGCGCGAGTGAAGAGCAGCAGACTTGGGTAGATGCCGCGGTTCATCGCCGAGGAGGGGGTTTGGATCGTGCCGCGCAGGTAGATCCAGAAGTGGTCGACTTTGCCGGTGGGCAGGAAGGCCACCGCGTAGCCGTGTGCCGGGTTGTGCCAGACGGTCTCGGAGGGCAGGGCCTCGCCGGCAGGGGTTACGACCGTGGCGTCGGCGATGGGCCGCGGCAGCAGGCCGCCGTCCGGGATGATGGCCAGGATGCCGGCCGACGGCTCGGATGGCGGCTGAGTGACCTCCACCTCGAAGCGAAGCGGGGCGCCTTCGATCGCCCAGTGGTCCGCGGAGGCCCGGGCGAACAGGGGGAGTAGCAGCAGGGCGAGGATGAGGCGTCTTGTCACGGTCCCTCACTCAACGCTTTGAAATACTCCGAGACCAAGTCGCGATAGCGGGCTGGGGCCTCATCGGCGGCCGACGAGAGCTGGTCGTCGTCGGCTTGCTCGTGCTGCTGGCTCTCGGGCAGCGCGATCTCCGAGAAGCCGCCGCCCAGTTCGGTTTTGGTCTGCTTCAGCGCGCCCACAGCCTTCTGCTGTAACTCGCGGACTTGGCGAATGGGCCGGCCCTGCGCCAGAGCATCCTCGGCCTGGCGCATGTGGTAGATGGCTGCGTCCAGCTCACCTGTCCGTATGTGCCGCAGCGATGCTTTGGCGTAGATCGTTTCAGCATTCCGGCGGAGCATGGCCTGCTCGCCGAGCGGCGAGGGCTTGTTGGAGGTCGGGTCACGGCGGGGCCCCGGCCCGGACATGCCCGTGCCCTCGGCGACCCCGGACTGCTTGCCGCCGCCCGTGGCTTTGGCCTCGCTGTGCCCGTCCTCCTGAATCTGGCCGGCCTGCGACGAGTCGCGCGTCATGCGCTTCTCAATATTCTTGTCGCCTTCGTTGATCTTGCCGGAGGCCGTGACGACTTCGCCGTCGGATTCGCCTTCGCGGCCGACGCCCGAGCGGCCGTCCTGGTCCTTGTGTTCGGGTCGTTCGTTGCCGGACTTGCCCTTGGCCGCATAGTCGGTGAACTCACCCTCAGCTACGCCCCAGCCGGCGGGCAGGTCGGCAGAACCCTGGTTACCGGTGGAGTCGTCGGATTTATCGCTGATCGCTTCCTCCTGCTCGAGCAGGTCCCCGATGATGTCCTCGAACTGGTCGGGCAGCGGCACCAGGGCGATATTGGGCATCTCCTGCAGATCGAACGTCTCCGTATTGCGCTTGACGTTGTCGGGCTTGGCGACCAGCCACATTTCCATGTCGTCCATCCGGTTGGTTTGCAGTTTGAGGGTATCGAGGATCCAGTCCTCCTTCTGCAGTCCCAGTTCGGTGGCGGGATCCTGGTCCGAGCCGGCGACTTGTTTGACTTCCTCATAGATCTGCGTGATGTCCGACACCAACTCGTTGCCGACCGGCAGGTTGGGCAGAACCTGGAGGTCGTTGGCCAACTTGGCCAGGGCTTCCTCCATGTGGGATTTGAGCTCGGCGTTTTCCTCGGTCAGTTCGGCGCGGTCATTTCCCGAGCGGTCCTTTTGTGTTTCCATGGCACGCAGGGAGTCGACGACCTGGCCCTGAATGTCGGTGAGTTTGTCCAGCACGGCCTTGGCGGCTTCGACTTTTTCGCGCAGGTCGGTTGTCTGGCGCGCCGTGTCCTGTACGCTCCAGCGGTTCAGGAGTTCCTGCACGGCGATGAGCCCCTCCAGAGCGTGGGTCTGCGGCTCCACGGCCTTGTCGTTCCGGTTTGCCTCCAGGTGTTCGGCGGCGGTCAGCATGTGAACGCGGATTTTGCGCGTCTCGGCGAGGTCGGCCGCGGCCCGGGCGGCCTTGGCGAACTCGGCGTCGTTGTGTTCCTGCCGCGTCGCCTCGGTACGGCAACCCTCGGCGAAGGTGGCGACGTCCGAGGCCAGCGCGTCCTGCCGCGCGGCCACGGCAGCCGGCACGGCCAAGGCGCGGCCGACGGCGGCGCGCACCGTGTCGAGCGTGTCACGCTGCCCCTTGACCAGCGCGTCGATCATGGACAGCAGGCCGGTCGCGGACTGCTGGTCGCGAACGGTCGCCAGGCCGGATTCGAGGCGGGTGAGGAGCTCGAGGATCTGCGTCTCGAGAGCGATGGCGCGGGGGGAAAGGGCGGTGCGTTCGCCGGGCTTGTAGCGCACGATGCGGTCGAGCGTATCGATGACGTCCAGCATCGGGCCTTCGTGGGCACGGCGCAACGAGTCCGCCAGCGTGCCGAGCGGCTGGCGCGGATCGGCCATGAGGTCGGCGGCCAGGCGCCGGATGTGGGACTGTGCCTCCCTCGATTCCTGCCAATTCTCGGCGGTTGTGGTCGGCGCGACGCCGTGCAGCCGGGTGGTCAGTTCCAGGTTGGCCCGCTGCAGTTCAATCAGTTTGGCAAGTGAGGCTTCCGCCGATGCGCCGGCCTCGCGGGTGGCTTCGAGAAGGCTGTCGGAAAGCGTGAGATCGAAGATGATGAGTGGCGATACCGTGCAGTTGGGCGCGCCGGGCTGGAGCGTGTCCATGGCCACGAGCTGGAAGGCGCTGTCCGAGCGGACGTCGGTCCAGAGCCCGGTCCATGACAGTGTGGCCGTGCGAGCGCCGCCCGGTGTCCACTCCTGGAGAAAGGCGTTGGTGGCCGGCCCCGTGGCGGACCGCAACACCCGCTGGACGGCGAGGCGGCTCAGGCCGTAGTCGTCGCTCGCCTCGAACTGGATGCGGGGCGAACCGCCGGCAGGCAGCGCGACCCGGCCCAGCGGCGCGATGAGGCGGATCGTCGGCGGCCGGTCCGGGAGCAGGTCGAGCGGAAACTCCGCGCCGACGCTCACCCCGCCGGCATCGGCGGCGGAGACGCGGACGACGCGGCCCGACGCGACGGTCAGGGCGGCCGTGCCCGCGTCTTTCGCCAGCGTCAGTTCGACAGGCGGTTGGTCGTCGATGCGCACCGAACCTGCCGCAATCGGGCGGTTCGCGGTGATCGTCACGGCGAGCCGGGACTGTTGAGGCACGGTGAGCCGGGCCGCCAGCAGATCCACGTCGCGGGCGGGCAGCCCCGTGTAGGGCGGGGGCGTAACGTGGCCCTTGACCGACGCGAAGGCCAGCGGAGGCCGGACCGTCACGCGGAAGCGGTCGGATGGTTGCGCGTCGCCGGCGTGGAGGCGGTACGTGAAGCCGTCGGTCACGTGCGCGAACGTGTACGTGAACAAGTCGGAGGCGCCCGCCGTAAGCGGGCCGAGGGTGAGCGTGGCCGCGCGGTCGTGATCGGGCCGCCACTCCAGCGCAACCTTCTGGCCGACCTTGCCGCGGGCCTCGCAAACGACCGTCAGGGGATCGCCCCGATTGACGATGACGTTGCCGGGCTTGACGGAAATCAGCGCGGCTATCGCGGCCGGCGACAGGTTGGAGAACGGGTTCAACAGGCGGCGCGCGGCGACGCTCCAGGCCGGGTTGATCCAGATCAGCGACGCGGCCCACAGTACGGCCAGGGCCAGGGCGCCCGACCAGGCGCGGGCAACACGCCGGTTGTTACGCAGGCGCCGCCAGTCGAGTCCCTGCCACGCGGGCACGCCCTGGTCCACGTAGGCCCGGGCGAGGACGTCGGCCGGTTCGCCCGCAAGCTGGACAACGTTGATGAGGCGGTTGTCGAGTTCCGGGAAAGAATGTTCGACGAGCGCCGCGGCTGCTGCCGGGTTGCGGCGGCGCAGCAACGTCCTGAGGAGGAGCCCAAGCGCAGCAAGGCCGCCCACCGCGAGCGCCAACGCCACGCCCACGCGGACGGCCCGACCGAACGGGATCCAGAGGTCGGCGAGGCACGCCAGCCACAAACCGCCGGCGAGCGCCGTCAGCGCGAATCCAAGCCCGGCGAGCGCTGCCCAGCCGTTTACGGCGCGGCTTACGCGATTGAGGTCGGCGTGGAGGGAGGAGGTCATGGTTCCGGGTTCTTGGTTCCGGGTTCTTGGTTCTTGGTTCCGGGGCGCACAGAAAGGGCGGGGGATCGAGAACCAAGGGGCTCGATACGGAAGTCGTCCACGAAGAGATCGCCGTCGTGACCGCCGATGGCGACCACGTGGATGACGACAAAGCGCACCTCGGCCTGGCAACGCTTGGCGATATCAGAGTGCGTCGGCTCGGGGAACACCTGGCTGGCTTCAGCCCACTGGGCGGGCACGGGCGACATTTCGCCGCTCTGCTCCTTGCCGAAGAAGAGCTGCGTGAATTTGTAGCATTTCTGCAACTCGTACAGGGTGGGGTTGTCGTGCGGCGTCACGCCCTTGCGCCAGTAGTAGCCTTCAAGAAGGATGCGGCAGCAGGGCCCCGTGCCGCGGGCCCGGGCTGAGAACTTGTATCGGCCGTCCAGCGTCAACGGGATCGGCCGGCTGTCGACCTTGACGCCCTGGCCGGGCACATTGAGGACGGCATCCGTGCCGTGCATGCGAAGCACGCTGGTGCGCGTGCCGTCATGCGGGACGACCGTGAGGAACTGGGGATTGTCTTTGTACCAACTCTCGCCCTTGTTCGTGTAGACCGTCTGCCAAGCGCTGAGCGGATCGGCGGGGTTATCGAAGCTGCCGTTGACCACGAGGTTGGTGGCGGCCGCGGCCAGGCGGGCGGAGAGAAGGAGAACCGCAGCGAGGCAGGATCCGAGCGTGAGCGTTCGCGCATGAATGCTCCAGGACGAGGGCCCGCATATGCGCACGGCGGCGACAGAGCGCCGCCCTCCATCGTGCGGCGCTCCATGGAGGGGCACGCTCTGTCGTGCCCGTGTTCCGTCTGCGGCTCCGTTCATGCCAAGTTACGTACCTTTCGCAGTATCCACTCTAGTCCCAGAAGACCGATCATACAAGCGAGCAACGGGAGGCGTTGCCAGAGCGAGGCATAGAAAACTCGCTGTTCCTCGCGGCCTTTGATGTCGAGCCGCGCGAGGACGGAGTCCAACTCGTCCGGCTCGCAGAACCGACCGCCACTGTTATCGGCCAGGGTGCGCAGCAGTCGTTCGTCGATCGGCCGGGGCGAGTCTTCCGGCGTAACGGACTTGACGAAGAAGGTAAAAGGCGCGGATTCGAAGCGGGCGCCGTCGATGTCGGCCTTGGCCACGGCCCGGTGAAGCCCGGCCATTTGCGGGATGAATTCCGCGGCGCACCCCGGGTAGCGGCCGCCGGCCGATTCCACTTCCTGGCGTTTCATGGTGAGCGGCAGGCGCCGGTTGTCGGGCATCTCGATTTCGCACTGGGCGCTCCAGTCCGCACCCGGCTTGTCGCGGCCGCTGACCCGCGCCTTGAGCGTGATCGTTTCCCCGAGCACGAGCTGCGCGGTGTCCGCGAACAGGTCGAGCTCGTAGCGATCGAGGGTGGTGACAGCAGGCGAGAGCCACTCCAGGGCCTGACTCCAGAAGCGGGCATAGGGCCGCTCCTGGCCGGGGGCGAGCTGCCACCGCCACAGCGAGTCCGTCAGCACGGCGAGCACCTTGCCTTGGCCGTATTTCTGCGCGACGATCAGCGGCTGGCGGCCGTCGGGCGTAACGGCCGCGGCCAGGACGCTCGCCGCCGCGGCGGGTTTGGCGCCCGAGAATACCGACAGCACGGGCGGGACCGAGGCCCAGAGGTTGGTATCGGCCGAGAAGATGCTGTGCGCACGGCCCTCGTCGGTAAGCGTTACCGGGAAGACGCCTTCCGTGGCGGGTGCCTCGCCGGGCCGCTGGAACGGGATCAGGCGGCTGAGAACCGTGGCGGGTAGCCCCTGCTTGGTCCAGGCATTCGGGCCGCCGAGGAGAACCAGGCTGCCGCCGTTCTCGACAAAGGTCAACAGCGCCGCAGCGCGCTTCTCGCCCAAAGCGGTGGCATCGAGATCGCCGAGGATCACGATTTTGTAGCGGGCCAACTGGTCGTCGGTCAGGTCCATGGAGATCTCACCGCGATCGCCGTAGGCCAGAAACTTGCCGTCAGGCCCGCGCACGAAGGAGGCCGGCGTGACGTTGTGGTTGGCCTGGAGTTCGCGGTTCAGGTACTTGGACTCCCAGCGCGGCACCGACTCGGCATACAACAGGCGGTTGCGGGCGTCGACGGTCTGGACGGTGACGCTGTAGGCGTTGTCATTCGTGCGCGTCTCGCCCGGCAGGGGCGGGATGACCACGGTGTAGACCGTGTTGCCGACCGCGGCGTGCGAAAGGCGGAAGGACACCTCGTGCGAGCCTTCGGTTTCGTCCAGTTGTGCGGGCGCGCTGTCAATAGTGCGGCCGTTTTCCAGGAGGTCGACGCGGAACGGGGCGGTCCCGGTGTCCTCGCCGGCCACTGTCGCGGTGAGACGCGTATCCCAGCCCACCACGGCCCGCCTCGGAGTGTTGACAGACTCGACGCGGACGTCGGGTTCGACGGCCACGCTGCCGGGCGGCTCCAGCCTCACCGTGTAGATCGGGCAGGGCCACTTGGCGGCGGCCCACGTGCCGTCGAGTTCGCGCGTGTCGACGCCGTCGCTGAGCAGAACCAGGCCGGCCAGATCCTGCCCGCGGAAGCGGTCGAAGATATTGCGCAGGCTATCGCGCACGTGCGAGGCGCGACCCTCGGGCTTCAGGCGGCTGACGGCCGAGGGCGAGAGCGGCGGAGCGACCTGGGCGTCGAAGGCGAACAGATCGAGCGTGGAGTCGTTCTGCAGGCGGCGCACCCAGTTTTGCCCGAGCAGGCGCGAGGCCGTCGCCCAGCGCGTGGGGGTCTTGGGCAGCGCCGGGGGATGGGCCATGCTGGCCGATGTGTCGAGCGCCACGATGAAATGCGGGCGAACGGCGTCGGTTTCCACGCGCCGGACCATGGGCAGCAACAGGCACCAGGCGAGCACGGCCAGGAAGGCCAGCCGCAGGGCGAGCAGCAGCAGCCGCCAGAGGCCCGCCGGGAGGTGGCGCAGATACGAATACACGGCCAGCGCGGCCACCGTCAGGACGGCCGCGCCGATGGCGGCGATGGGCGCCGCATGTTCGTAAAGAATATCGGGCGCGGTCATCCCAGGCTCCCCGTTACTTTTCCGGTGGCGTCCACATGCATCTGTTGCGTCAGGGGCGTCCGCACGCGGCTGGTGCGGTTCGCGAGCCACAGCTCCCACAAGGCGAGGACCAGGGCCAGCCAGAAGAAGGCTTCCGTCAGGGGCCGGCCGCGCCGATGCTCTTCCACCTGGCGCTGCAGTTCCTCGCCGTCGCGGGACAGCAGCACGGTCCGGAAGCCCGTCACGGTGCGGACGATCGCCGGATCGACGGGATCGAGCGCGGATTCTTCGCGCCGCAAATTGAGGGCCAGCCCCGGGAGCGGGCTTCCCGCCGCCGGGACCCGGGCGTAAATGCCAGGCTCAACGAGGCCATCGGCCTGAAAGCCCGTGCTGGCCTCGTTGCGGAAGGGCCGCACCGAGACCAGGGCGCCGGCCGGGTCCAGCAGGCGGTCGTTCGCGGCGAAATCCGGCAGGAGCGGCCCGAGCGCCAGCGGCGATTCTACCCAGGCGAAAATAGGCTCGCGGCCGATCCCGGCGCCGTACTGGACCATCTGGTGCACCAGCGGCAGGAAGAACGAGCCGATCGGCAGGTTGCTCCAGCGGCGGTCGGCCGACACGGTGCACAGCAGCACACGGCCTTTGCCGGCGGGCCGGCTGACGAGGAGCGGCACGTCGTTGCCGGCCATGACGGTCACGACGGCGCCGGGTTCCAGGGCCGGCCAGGCCAGGTGCCGCTGGATGGCCAGGGTCGGCACCGCACCTGGCGGCAGGGCGAAGTCGGCGAACAACGGGTCTCGCTCGGCGACCAGGCGCAGCGTGCGCACCCGTTGCCCTGCGGGCAGATCGGCGATCGACGCGGGCTTGGCCGGCAGGATCGTCCAGGGAACGTAATCGGCCGGGGCGGCGCGGTCGCCGGCGAAGATGACGAGCACGCCGCCCTGGCGGACGTACTGCTCCACGGCGAGAATGGCCTGGCCGCCGAGCGGGAGCGCGTTGACGAGGAAGACGGTCGAATAGCTTTGCAGGGGCTCGGCGGCGAGCGCGTCGGGCTCGATGCGGCGGATCGTGCCGGCGCGGGCGCGATCCGGATTGAGCGCCGTGGTGAGGAAAAAGGTGTCAGCCTCCGCCCCCACGCAGAGCACCGGCAATTGCTCGCGGATGCGGAGCAGGAGATGCATGACATCGTCCTGCGGGAGGCCGTCGGTCGGGACGGTGACGGCGGCGGTGTGGACGCCGGCGGCGAGAGGAGGCAGGGCGAATTCCACGGTGGCAGCCCCGCCGGATTCGAGAACCGCCGACCGGCGTCGGACCTCGCGACCGTCGATCAGCAGGGCCACGGCGACGCTTTGGGCCGGCCCGGTCCGCGCCAGGTGGGCGGTGAGAGTGGCGGCCGTATTGGTCATGAGCAGGTCGGGGCGGACGCGTACGTCAGCCGTCCACGTGTTTTCCGGCAGGACCGGGCCCGCCAGCAGCGTGAAAACGGCGACGCCGGGGTCAACGGTGGAAGGATCCCAGCCGGCAGTGGCGGTGTCACCGTTGGTGCTGGCGGTGTCACCATTGGTGCTGGCGCCGAAATCATGCCAGCTCAGGGCCTGGCCGTCAGTGAGGAGGTAGAGCTCGCGTTCGCGGCTGCGGGAGTCGCGCAAGGCGGCCAGCGCGGCCGCTGTGGCCTCGGCTAGGTGGCAGACGCCATTGCCGGGTTGGGCGTCGCGCAGCAGGCGGCTGACCGTGGCCAGGTCGGCGCTGGGTTTTTCGACCAGGGCATTGGCGTGTTCGCCGGCCAGGTACACGCAGGCGCGATCACCGGTGTCGAGGTCGCGGACCAGGCCGATGGCGGCGGCCAGCGCCGAGTCCCACACGCGCCGGCTGCCCGTCTCGTAGCGCATGCTGCCGGACACGTCGAGGACGATGGCAATGTCGCGATGCGATTTCCCGAGCAGGTGCTCCAGGCCGGACGACCGCCAGACGGGCATGGCGAAGGCGGCCACGAGCGCAAGGATCAGCAGGGTCCGCAGCAGCCAGAGCAGCAGGTTCTCCATGCGGACCCGACTGGAGGAGCGGCGCTCGGCGAGTTTGAGGAAACGGATCGTGCTGAAAGGAATGCGGACCGGCTTGCGGCGCCGCATGAGGTGCAGGACCAGGGGCAGGATTGCCGCCGACGCCGCCCACAGGAACAAAGGGTAGAGAAACGTCCACATCGTCAGGAAGCTACAGACATCCCGCCATGATAGGATTGCGCGGGGCAGGATGAAATACAAAAAGGGCGCGTAGAAGCGCATCGTGCGGCACGAGCAGCTTGTCCCACTCGGACCCGTTCGCTAGACTCAAGGTCAGGGTCAGGCTGGCAGGTATGCCCTTGGCCGAAAGGAGACCGACCATGAAGCGAGCATTGATGGCGATGGCCTGTGCGGTGCTGGTGGGGTGCGACTACGCGGTGCCGCTGGCGAAGACACCGGCGATTCCGGTCGATAGCGCGGTGGCCGGGCTCTGGCAACCGGCCAAGACGAACGAAACCGAGTCGCTGCTGGTGCTGCCGTTGGATGCGCGTCAATACCTGGTGTCATACCCCGTCGGGTCCAAGGACGCGATGTTCGCACGGGCCTGCCTGTGCCGGGCGGGCGGGAAGACGCTCGTGCAACTGGAATGGCTGGGCACGGCACGGGGCACGCTGCCGGACAGCAAGGAGGTGTTCCAGTTCGCCGCTTATACGGTGAAGGGCGACGAACTCACGGTTCGTCTCCTGAACCCGGATGTCGTGAAGAAGGATGCGGCGTCGTCCGAAGAGTTGGCCAGGCGTATCATCGAGAACGCCAACAAGCCCGACTGCTTCCGCGAACCGATGCTGTTCAAGCGGGCGAAGCCAGTGAACAGTGAGCAGTAACTTGTTTACTGTTCACCGACTCCCGAGCGCGCCGGGGAATGGACAGCGTTCGCAGCCGCCGCGGGTATCCAGGCAGAAGTCGTGGAATATCTGCAACAGGCCTTGCTGGCGCAGCCCTGAGCGGCGATAGAGGCCGGGGTTGTGGTCGTGCCCGAACAGGGCATGGGCTGTGTGCCGCGCCACTTGGTTGTCGTCCTCAGGTGGAAGAGCCGCCAGCAGGGCGGTCGTCAGTTCGGTACGGCCTGCAGCTGCCAGCCACGGCACGAAAACATTTACCACCAGAGCGGCCGCCCGGTCTGGACCCACGATGGCCAATGGTTTGGGCAGGCTTTGGCCGGTGAGGCCTTGGCGGGTTGCCCAGAATGTGTGCCGCCCGGTGGCCCCGAGCAGCGCGAGGATGGCGGGCAGGAAATCACGGGGCGGCCTGGCGCTGAGTGCCAGCAGTTGTTCGGCGAGAGGCGAGGGCCCGCCGAACCATTCGGCAGCCGCCATGAGACGCCGCAACGGTTGGTTGGGCGGCCGGCAGTTGGCGAGCGTCCAGTCGTGCTTCGCCAGCGTTCGCCCTTCCCAGTCGGCCGCGTGCTTCCACCACCAATCCCACAGCGATCGGACGAACGCACGCGACGCGCCGTCCCAACCTGGCAGCGCGCGGTCGGGCAGCAGGCCGGCCACGCCACAGAGCAAGGCATAAGCATGCAGCACGTCGCCACCGGCGATTTCGCGCAGCCTCGCCGCTGGCAGGCGGGCCGCCAGTTCGCGGCACGGTTGACGGTTGTGCTTGTAGCCCAGGGCAGCCAGCGTTTCCTCGTAAAGCACCTGTCCGGCCCCCCTGGCCTCGCCGCCGGCTCCGAGTCGCTCGGCTTTGCGGCGTAGCCGTTCCTGCCCCGCCGCTTCCAGCACGACGGCCTGCCCGTCCGGGGTAAGCGCCCGCCAGGGACGGCGGCACGGTGGGTCGTCGTCGATCGTAGCGTAGGGGTAGGCGGTGACGTCGAGCGTCTCGAAGGAGAAGGCGCGACCGGCCGTGAAGAAAGGCGCCAGCGCGACTTGGAGCGTTGCCGGCGGCAGGGATCCCGCCGGCAACTGTCCGTGCGCCCACGTGACATGCGCCACAAGCCGGCGGTAGCGCGGGTCCGCGCGATGTCCGTGCTGGTCCCAGTCCGACGGCCGCACGTGCAGTTCCACGTCGCCTTGCAGGTGCCGGGCCCCGGGCTGCACGATCAAGGTGGCCTCCAGAAAGTCCGGGCCGGCCTCAAGATTCCAGCGGCCTGGATCGACGACGGTCAACGCCTGACCATCCACCGTCTCCAGGGCCGCCGGGCGGTAGCGGGAGTCGTACCACAAGCAGCGCAGGTGGCGTTCCGACCACGGGAAGGGCGTGCCCGCCGGGCTTTCGCGGACGCAGCCGGCGACGGGCGCAAACAGGGAGCGGTAGAAGGCGGCCTTCGGGAAGGCGGAGCAGGTTGGATGGGTATACATGGAGTTATACTTGAAAGACTAGAAATATAACTCAACCGTGGCAACCGAAAAAGCGGAAAGCGCACCGCGGCTCGCAGGGACGCTCGCCCTCCAGAAGAGCGGTGGCGGGACGGGATTTGGAGGGTGAGCGTCCCCGCGAGCCGCGCGAATGAGAGGCGAATGTCCCCTCAATACCGGAAACTGCTGCGGCCGATGTATTCGCGAAGCATGGATGTGCTGGGCACCTCGCGGTCCGGGATGCCGATGAAGTTCAGAAGGAAGGCCGTCAGGCGGCGCGCCTCGGCGTATTCGCGGTCGGACGGCTTGACCTCCATGAGCAGCGGCTCGGCGATCGGTTTGAGCACGGCCAACTCGTAGTCGAGGGCGGAGTTAAAGATGGCATCGGCCTGGTCCTGAAAGGGGAAGATCCAGCGCTCTTCGCCGCGGCGCACGGATGGCCACATGCTCAGGGTCTTCTGGGCCGCATGGCCGCGGTACTTGCGGTCGCGGACCATGCGGCGGATCAGCCGGTTATCGGTGGTCGGGATCCGGTTGTTGCCGTCAATGCTGAGCTGCGTCAAGGCGCTGACGTAGACGCGGAATTTGTTGCGTTCGGCCACCTGCTCGGTAAGGCGCGGGTTGAGGCCGTGGATGCCTTCGATGATCAGGATGCTGTCCGGCCCGAGCCGGATACGGTCGCCGCGATAGGTGCGCTGCTTGGTGTTGAAATCGAATACGGGCAGCTCGACTTCCTCGCCGGCGACAAGGCGGCTCAGGTCGCGGTTGAAGAGCGTCAGGTCCAGGGCATCGATATGCTCGAAGTCGGGTTGGCCGTCGGGCTGGCGCGGTGTGCGGGCCAGGTCGAAAAAGTAATTGTCGAGCGAGATGGTCGACACCTGCAGGGCGTTTACGCGGAGCTGGATGCCCAGCCGTTTCGCGAAGGTCGTCTTGCCCGCCGACGAGGGGCCCGCCACGAGGACGGCGCGGGTCTCCGGCCGTCGGCGTTTGATCTCGTCGGCAATGGTGGCGACCTTCTTTTCGTGCAGCGCTTCGCTGACCTTGATGAAATCACTGATGTCGCTGTTGACGATGATCTCGTTCAGGCGGCCGACGGTACTGACCCCGAGAATTCGGCCCCAGGCCTTGTGTTCGCGGAAGATCTGAAAGAGGTGCGGCTGATCCTTGAACGGGGCCACCTGGTCCGGCTGGCCGGGCAGCGGGAGCTGGAGGATGAGGCCCGGGGGGTAGTGGCCCAACTCGAAGCAGGTCAGCACACCGGTCGCGGGGACGAGCGGCCCCTGGGCGAGGTCATAGAAGCCCCCGCACCCGTGCAGGGTGATGCGGGGCGGATTGCGGAACTTGAGCAGGTTAAGTTTGTCGGTCTGACCGGCGGCGTTGAACCGGGCGATGGCGTCGGCAAAGGATACCTTCCGGCGCTCGATAGGCAGGTTCGCCGCGACCGACTCGCGCATGCGGGCACGGAGGGCGTCCACGTGTTCCGGCAGGGCTCCCGTGCCGTGGTCGCTCTCGCCCTTGGGATCGAAGCTGCAGTAGAGGGCGTTGCCCATCGCATAGTCCACGGCAAACGATGCCGCCGGGTAGAGTTCCTTGACGGTCTTGGCCAGCAGGAACGTAAGCGAGCGCTGGTAGACGTGGACGCCCTCGGGGTTGGTACGGGTCAAGGGGCACACGGTGCAGTCCATCTCGATAAGGTAGGAGAGGGAGGTCACGTCGTTGTTGACAAGGGCCGCGATGGTGGGGAGGCCGTTGGCGCTGGCTGTGGGAGGCAGAACGTCGCGCAGGGGGGTGCGCGGGGCCACAAGCGCGGTCGTGCCGTTTTCGAAGGTAACGGTGAGGGGCGCGAGCGTGGTGTTCATGGGGTTTGATCCTCGTGCTCTAGACTGGCGGGCGTCACGACTCTATGCCGGGCCGTCCGGCCACGCCTGCCGCAAAGTAATGTTTCACGCAGCGCATTTCAGTCACCAGGTCGGCACGCGCCTGGAGCCGGGCGCCGGCGGCTCGGCCGGTGAGCACGAGTTCCACGGTCGCCGGGCGAACGTCGAGCAGGGCAAGGAGGTCATCCTCCCCGAACAAGCCGGCTTGCACGGCCGTGCAGGCCTCGTCGGCGACGACCACGTCATAGCCGCCGCCGGTCAGCGCTTCGCGCAGCCGGGCGAGCCCTTGCCGCGCGGCAGCGATGTCTTCGGGCGCCGGCGCCTGGCGGATGAAGCGGCCCAGGCCGAACTGCTCCACGGTCACGGCCGGCAGGTGCTCGCGCAGGGCCCGAATTTCGCTGTACTCGCGGCCCTTGATGAATTGGCCCACGAACACGCGGAGCCCCGCCCCGGCCGCGCGCAGCACCAGGCCGAGCGCGGCCGTGGTCTTGCCCTTGCCGTCGCCGGTGTAGATCTGGACGTAGCCTTTCATCAGGGGGCGTAGGTGAGCAACTGGCGGAGGTCGCGTTCGATGTCGCGTGCCGTGGGCACCCAGCCCGCGGCGCCGAGGTCGGCGTATTTCTCGGCCAGGACCTTCGCGATCAGCGCGCGCGAGTGCTGCCACTTGTAGATCAACTGGTCCAGCACGCGGCAGTCGGAGTGCTGCGGCACGAAGGAGAGGCCCAGCGTTTCAAAGCGCATTCGCGTGATCTCGAGGATCAGGCTGGGGTTGTTCAGGAACCACCAGCAGCCGAACGGCTGGATGTTTTTGAATTTGCGCGCGGCGATGCAGAGTTCGTGCGCGTTTTCGCGCGCCAGCATCGTGATCAGGAACCGCACGTCCGGGAAGTCGTTGGCGAGGCGCTCCACGGTGTCGATATCCGAGCGGCCCAGCGAGTCGCCCGCGAGGCGCAGGGCCGGGTTCACGAGTTTTTTCACGCCGATCATCATGGCGACCGGGATACCGCGCTCGCGGGCCACCGGGAAGACGGCCTTGGTCATGAGTTCGGTTACCGGGGAGTGCACGTCGGGATAGGCGAAAGTCGGCGGCAGGCTGATGGCCATGTACCGGGCCGCCAGGCGTTCACACCAGTCGTTCAGGTAGCGGCGCATGGCATCGAACGTCCTGCCGGTCAGGCCGTCGTCCGCCTCGTAACCCAGGGCACGCAGGCGGGCGGCGCCGTCCGGCCAGCCCATGACCACGCTGTCGAGCCGCAGCACGCCGAGGAAGCGCGGGTCGCGGTCAAATCCCTTGAGCCACTGGGGGCCTTCCTGGGGATCCATGGGGTCGTTGGTCATGTAGACCTTGTCGATATTGGCGATTTTGAAAACCGAATCGACGTAGCCGCGGACCGTCTGCCTGGCAAAGTACTTGCGGGCGGCCTTGAGATCTTTGACGCGGGTCTCGAGTCCGAGTGCGTGCATGACGGTGAGAATGCCGCGGCAGGCTTCGGAGACGGGCGAGCGTTTGACGAACAGTTCCTGCCAGATCAGGTCGGCCTGGTCGGTCTTCTTCATGGCCCAGTACGTCCCGTAGTCCAGGTCTGGGCGGGCGCGGAAGACCTCGGCGACGAGGTAGTGATAGGTGATCAGCTCGTCGATGCCCCAAAGCAGCATCGAATCCAGTGCGGGATCGAAGAGGTGCGTATGCAGGTCGACGATTGGCAACCGGTCGAGGGCTTTGCGGACGGTGGTTTCGAGTTGGCGGGGCGTGGGGGCGGCAGGCATGGAGGTTCCAGGTTTCAGTGTTTCATTTTCATGCCCTGCTTATCCACGGCGGCGACTCGGGCAGGAGAGATTCGAAGTGTTGGATCAGGGCCGTTTCGTAGGGGCCGCCATAGGTGCCGGCGAGGACGCGCGCATAGGCCTCCTGGTGGAACCGTTCCCACGACGCTTCCTCGTGGCCCGGGTTGATCGGGAAGAAGCGGGCCCGCACGGCGCGGGCGGCGCGCAGGTCCCCGAGGGCGTCACCGATCATCAGGACGCGGTCAGGCGGATATTTGCCTTGGGTGGCCATGGCCAGGTGTTCGGCCTTGGTGCCGAGTTCCTGGCCGGCGATCACGGCGACATAGCCGGTCAGCGCATTTTCGTCCCACTCGCGGACCAGCGCTTCGGTGGGGGTTTGTGACACGCAGATGGCGTCGGAGTGCTTCGCGATGGCGTCGAAGCTTTCCTTGACTCCTTTGAACGGGCGAATGCTTCGCACCACGCGCGCCACAGCGGTGTTTACGTCGTGGCTCCATTTCAAGACAGCCGCCAGTTCCGGGTCACCGGTTTCGGCCACCACCCGTTCCAACTCGGGGTTGCCGAGCGGCCGGCCGGACTCGATGAACGTCTTCAGGCGGACCGTGGAGGGCAGGGCCACGCCGGAGGCCTTCACGCCCGGGTGATCGCGGAGCAGGTCGAACGTCAGGAGCAGGCAGGGGAACCGGTTCTGGCCGCGGTGCCGGGAGTAGAGGTTCACGAATTCAGCGGTCTCCCGGACGTAGGCCTCGATCTTCTCCAGTTTCCAGTTCGAGACGATGAGGCCGTGGAAACACTGTTTCTGTTTGATTTCCATGGTGGGAAACACGCAGCCGTCGGAGTCTACGCCCACGAAGGAGTCGTGGCGCGGCTTCAGGGCGATCAGGTCGTCCTTGGTATAGACGGGACTCATGGGCTGGCAGTTCCTCGGTCGCGAGATAGACCGTGGCATGTCTACCCAAGCCACTGGTGGGAATCAAGGGGAAAGGGTCAATTCACCTTTTGATCGGGAGACGGCTCGGTTACACTCATTGCCCGTCGCATGACCACACAGGCCCGAATGATAGCGTTGACCGAAGGTCCCCTTCTCAAGGGACTTGTCATGCTGGCTTGGCCCATGATGGTCAGCGCCCTTCTGCAGAACTTGCAGACGGTGATCGATCTGTTCTGGGTCGGCCGGCTCGGGTCTTCGGCCGTCGCGGCGCTGACCCTCGGGGGAACGGTGCTAATGATGCTCTTCCCGGTGGTCATGGGGCTCTCCACGGGGACGGTGGCGATCGTCTCGCGCTGCGTGGGCGCGGGGCGCCTGGACGAAGCGGCCGAGAGCGCGGGGCAGTCGCTCATGGCGGCCTTGGCGGTTGGCCTGCTGGCCGGTGTGGCCGGTTGGTATTCGGCGGACGGGCTCTGCGGCCTGCTCGGCGGGGTGGGGGACGTTCGCTCGCTGGGAACCGACTACCTGCGCATTTCGTTCATCGGGAGCGCCGCCATTTTCGTGCTCTTCGTCGGCAACAGCATCCTGCAGTCGTCGGGCAACACGGTCATCCCGATGTATGCCATGGTGCTGTCGAACGTGATCAACCTGCTGTTGGCGCCGGTGTTCATCTTCGGCCTGCTGGGTGCGCCGGCCCTGGGGGTCAAGGGCGCGGCGTGGGCGGCGGTGGCTTCCGAGATCATTGCGGCGCTGATCGTGATCGAGGCCCTGGCGACGGGGCGGGGCGGCCTCAAGGTTCTCAAGGCGCACTGGCGGCCGCAGTTTGCGGTCGCGTGGCGGGTGATCCGGATTGGCATCCCGAGTTCCGGGCAGATGCTGTCGCGGAGTTTGATGAGCGGCGTGTTGATGCGCATCGTGGCATCGTGCGGCATGGCCGCGGTGGCCGGGTACGGCATCGCGGCACGGTTCCACATGGTGCTGCTGATGCCGGGGTTCGTGCTTGGGAACGCGGCCGCGACGCTGGTGGGACAAAATCTCGGCGCGGGCCGACCGGGTCGCGCGCGGCAGGCGGCCTGGCTGGCCGTCCTGATCGACCTCGTCATCATGGCGGTTTGCGCCGCGGTGCTGGTGACGTGGGCGCCGGTTTTCGTGCGGGTTTTTGACCCGAATCCGGAGGTGGTCCGCGCCGGGGTTTCCTATCTGCGCGTGACCTCGTTCTTCTATATCTTCGCGGCCTTTTCCATCGTGCTGGGCCGCGCGCTCCAGGGGGCTGGCGACACGCTATCGCCCATGGTCACAACCATCATCGGCTTGTGGGGCGTGCAGGTTCCGCTGGCATTCCTGATGGCGCGGCTGGTGACCCCGTCCATGCTCGGGATCTGGTGGTCCGTGAGCATTGCCCTCACGGTGAACGGACTGATGGTGGCCCTCTGGTTCCAGACCGGGCGCTGGGTCAACAAGCGGGTGTGAGGCAAAAAAATGAGGTCGGCCGCGGCGGGGGGAGAAAGCCGGACCGACCTCGTGGGGTCAGAAAAACTGTGTTACTTGGCCGGAACTTGCGGCGCAACCGGAGCCGGCGGAACTGCCGCCTCGACCTTGGTGATCGAGACGATGCGCGTGCCCTTGTCGCCCTTGTAGCCTTTGCCCGTAATGGTTACATCCTTGCCGACAAAGTCAGCCAGCTTCGCCGCGATATCGCCAGCCCCATCGCGCCGTCCGCCAATCTCGATCTTTGCACCGGACGCATCGGTCAGCTTGAAGACGTCAAACGTCTTGTCCTTAATCGTCTTCGTTTCCTTGGAGAGTGTGCCGGTCACGGTCATGTCGACGGCTTCTGGCCGCTCATGCTTCACGCCGTCCTTGTGCTTGGCGCCCCCAGCGTCCTGTGCCATCGCCGTCGTGCAGAACCCGGAAACCGCCACAATACCCGCCACCGTCAGCATACCGATCAACCGCTTCATTACTCTGCCTCCTGAATGTTGTTCCACTGCCATACCTCTGGTATGGGCCTATCTGTCATATAACGGGGGCGGCGGGGGGAATATTGTGTGAAAAAAGCAGCGCCTCAGCCACGGCAGGGCTGCTTGGGTAGGGACGGCTCTCCGAGCCGTCCGCGGCGGCATGCAACCTATTGATGGTGAACGGGATAACGGCAATCGGTCGCGAACCGCCACTGCATCGGCCCAACGTTTAAGGTCGCAAATTGCGACCTTAAAGACCGGCATGCGTCTCAATCTCGTGGGCAAACCGACTGGAGAACGCTGCCGCGTTATCCTCGCGCACGATCTCCTTGTCTACGGGGAGTTTGCCCAGAATGCTGATGGCTCTGTCAAAGGCAGGTCGGAGCGACTCCAATTGGGGTTCTCCCAGCAAGAGGTAGACTTTGAACTTTTCGGAGGCATCTTGGACGCTGCTGACCTGCCCGAGCCAGCGGTGTGCTTTGTCGCGAATGCTGTCGGCCGAACTGAGATCAAAGGAAACAGGTTCCAAACAGTGCCAGAGCCCATTACGCCAGGCATACCGAAACTCGACCTCGTCATCTTTTACGGCGATGGTTTTGGACTGGAGATGTCCAAGCACATGACTGGTCTCCAGGCTGCGCTTGTACTTCCGCCAGACCTCCTCGTCCGTGCGGCGTTCTTGCTGTTGACGTTCGTCATACCGTGTGACCAACCGATCGAACAAAGTCTCCAGTGTCTGCGAGGGATCCTCGGTGAGGCCGCCGCCTGCCGGCGACCACTGCAAGGAACTGTCGTCCGGCGGCAAGACGGCGTGGGCGATCTGCATGACCGATTCGGGCAGGCCGTCCAACGGGAGGTCGCTCCGAATGCTGTCGCCGATTTCTTCCAGTCGGGACTGGATGAAGCGCATGAGGTTCTTGAAGGCTTCCCCATCCATGCCGGGAAAGGTCTTGGAAAGCCGACCGTACGTTGAGCGGCATTGCGCACTGGCGTAACGAACGTCCCGCGCGTACAGCGCGACCCCGACATTCACGAACTCACCGGTCGTAGTGTCGTGTAAGTAACGCAACACGGTGTAGGTGTAGGCGGTTTTCATCGGAGTGCTCCCTTCGCGTGGCAATTACGAATGACAAGTTGTGAATTACGAATTGTCATCCGGTCTCTTCTTCGTGGTCTTTTGAATGGCAGTCATGATTCGGCAGAGTTCCTCTGCGTCGGCATGGATGCTTTCGAACTGGGTTGCCGTGAGGTAATCGGTGTCCTTGAGAAGGCGCAGCCAATAGGCAGTCTCCCGGGCCTCTTTGTAGGCGATCGACAACTTCGAGAGGAAGTCGGCACGCGATTGACCTCCGATGGCTTCCTCGACGTTTGCACCGATGCTCGTCCCGCACCTCAGCACCTGCTTGGATAAAACATATTCCTTCTTCTCCGCAGCCAGGTGTTGGTAGAGCCTAACGATTCGCACTGCGAAGGCGTAACTTTTCTGCTGAACGATGTTTTCCTTCATTCCCTGTGCCTCAATTCGTAATTCGTCATTCGCAATTCCAAATTCTCTCCAGCGTCGCCTGTATCTTCTTCTCGAACCGGGCGATCAGGTCGCGGTTGGCGGCGACCAGCGCTTGCTCGGCTTCAATCTCTGCGACGATCGCTTGTTGCGTGGCGAGGGGCGGGAGGGGGATGGAAAGTTTCCGGATGAAGCCGAGTGGGATAAACTTCTGAGTCGAGCCACTGGCCTGCCGGTCGAAATGGCTTTGCATTGCCGCGGAATCGAGAACAGCCTTGAGATACCAGTTGTCCACTTGGCATCCCTGGGGGAACTTGATCAGGGCGACGTTCTTCACGGCGTACTCGCGGGATGCATCCGCCACCACCGGACTCCCAATCGTGCCTATCATTGGCATCAATAGGTCGCCTGCATCGACCTTAGAGCGCTTGTTAATCGCGTCGAGATCTTCGCGACTGATCAGATTCACTTCGGTGAAGTCAATGTAGCCATTCTTCAGGTTCTTCGATGTGACGAGGGGAAAACCTTCGAGAACGTATTTCGGACTGTCATGCGTGCCGTCGCGCACGTCACAGGCTTCGCCTAATTCCACCATCGGCCAGTCGGGGTGGATGGGGATGTGGGGGCGGTAGTTGTCGAGGACGGCGCGGGCGCCGTTGATGACTTTCTGGTAGCCCTCGATCTCAGTCACGATTTCCATTTGGATGTCGAGGGGCGGGAGGGGGAACCGGAACGCCGAGTATTCCTGTGCATTGATGTTCGAAATCGTTCCCGTCTTGGACTGCTGGGTAATCCAATCATCCCAATGAGGCGACTGCGTGATCTGGAAGACATACATGGGAATCGCTTTCGCCAGATCAAGGCGGAAGCGGATGAGATAACCTGCGTATTGGAAACTGCCCGATTTCTTTTGGTGAAGGTAGGCGCGGCCTACCGAACCCGAGCGGGCGATAAGCAAGTCGCCTTGTTGCAGGTAGCAGTCTTCTTCGATGGTCGAAGGCGAAACAGGATCAGTCTCTTTCAACTCGCCGCGGTCGGTTAAATCGGTGATGCGAATATAGCGAACTGCGCCATTGTAGTTCACCTTGCTCGCTCCTGACCCATATTGCGGTTTCCCAAGCGCAATGTCGCCCAACGTCGCCCATGGAAATTTCGAACTTCTCTCACCCCCCTCCCGATACCGCTCGCCGTTGAGGTTGTAGTCGCCGTTTGCCGAAATCTTCGATTTCGGCACAATTAGGAATTGAGAATTACGAATTACGAGATCGCCAGACGCAGCTTCGTCGTCATTCGTAATTCCCAATTCGTAATTCCTAATTGCCTCCAGCGCGGCGGGCAGGTCGTTTTTGTCGAAGGCGCGGCGTTGGGCGCCGAGGCCGTAGCCGTCGTTCTCGACCTTGAAGAAGGCGATGGTGTCGCTTTGTCGGGCGCGAGATTTGTCGAGGATGAGGATGGAAGTCTTGACCCCGGAATACGGATTGAAGCAGCCGGCGGGGAGGGAAACCACGGCGACCAGGGACTTTTCGACCAGCATTCTCCGCAGTTCTTTGTAGGCGGTCTGGCTCTGGAAGATGATGCCTTCGGGCACAATGATCGCGGCGCGGCCGTTGGGCGTGAGGTGCTCGGCCATGTAGTCGACAAACAGCACTTCGCTGCGCTTGGCCTGGATCGAAAAGCGTTTGTGCGGCTTGATGCCGCCTTTCGGGGACATGAACGGCGGGTTGGCGAGAATGACATCGGCGAACTCGTTCCAGCGCTCCTCGGAAGTGAGCGTGTCGTATTCGTAAATGTGCGGGGCGGCGAACCCGTGCAGATACAGGTTCACCAGCGACAGGCGCACCATGTCGGGCGAGATGTCGTAGCCCTTGAAGTTCTGGGCCAGGCGACCCTTTTCGTCGGGTGTGAGGGGTTTGACCGAGCGATCTGACAGATTGGAGGGATCTGCCGGATTGTTCGCGCGTAGGATGTGTTTATAAGCCGAGATGAGAAACCCGGCCGTGCCGCAGGCGGGATCGAGAATCACCTCGCCCTTTTTCGGGTCAACGATTTCGACCATGAAATCGATGATATGGCGCGGGGTTCGAAACTGGCCGGCATCGCCCTGGGAGCCGAGCACGGAGAGCAGATACTCGAAGGCATCGCCGAGACGCTCGCTGTGATCGTAGCTGAATTCGTCGATGATCTTGAGAAAGGTCTTGAGCGTTTCGGGATCGCGGTAAGGCAGGTAGGCATTCTTGAAGATGTCGCGAAAGAGCGGCGGAATGCCGGGGTTCTCGGGCATCTTCGTGATGCCTTCGGCGTAGAGGCCGAGCATTTCGTGTCCGCCCAGGCCGGCGCGCAAGAGTTTGGCCCACCCGTAGCGGGCGAACTCTTTGGTGAAGAACTTGCGCTTGCCGCCGAGCTCCTCCGATTCGGCATCCATGTCGTCCATGAACTTGTAAATGAGCGCGATCGTGATCTGCTCGACCTGCGACTTTGGGTCGGGCACCTTGCCCACGAGAATATCGCGAGCGGTGTCGATGCGGCGTTTGGTGTCGGTGTCGAGCATGGGCTTCCTTTGTGATCCGTCGGATCGGACGGATCGGGCAGATCTCTCAAACATCCACTAAACCTTTGCAGTCGGGGTAGCCGGAGCAGCCCCAGAATTGTTTGCCGGCACTCTTGCCCTTCTGGGCGGTGCGCAGGACCATGGCCTTGCCGCACTCGGGGCAGGGGGGAATGGTCGCGGGCGACTCGGGCGGCGGGCCGGTCCTCTTGCGATTGCGCTCGGCGAGGCGGGCGGTGGCGAGTTGTTCGCTGTAGCCGCCCTCTTCAATGAACTGCGCCTCCAGCGCCTCGATCTGCCGGTCGAGCAAGGTGTTGGCCTGGTTGATAAGGCACAGCAACGCATTCGCCCGAATGGCGGGGTCATCGTGATCGAGCCAGGCGGCGTAGAGCGCATAGTGGGCGGCGGGATCCGCCGGATCGGACTGATCGGACCGATTCTGCCCGATGTGGCGGACGGCCAGGGCTTCGGGGTCGTCGGGCTTCCATTGGCGCAGGTGGCGATGCCGCAGGAAATCTTCGTAGTCGAGCAGCAGTTCTTCCAGGCTGGAACGGGCGACGTTGACCAGGCGCAGTTCGGTCTGTGATGAGGTGGCGGCTGCCCGGCTGCCCTCGGCGATGTTCTGTCGACCGCTGCGCGCGGCCTGAACCATTTGATCGCTCATGCGCGAACGCGGCTCCAGGAAGCGTTCGCTGAACCAGTAGGTGGCATCGTAGATGATGGTGGCAGCCTGAAAGCTGCGCAGGTCGCGGTATCCGCCACTGGGCCTGAGTTTTGCCATGCGTCGTTCTCCCTATGCCGCAAACAAGTTCAACGAGACGTAGTCCTTCACGTACTCGGGAATCAAGGCCCGGTACTTCGCGGGCACGGCGCGGAAGTCGCGGGTGGAGAAGGTCGGATTGGTCGCCAGGTCGGTGAATTGGCCGGACTCGATGATGTGGCGGATCTGGTCGCTGGTGACGTAGGCCTTGAAGAAGGTCTTGATGGCCGGGAGGGCCTCGGCCTCCTCGGGCTTGTAGTCGGCCACGAACTTGGAGAACTCCTCTTCCAGCAACTCGTCCTTGGACTTGTAGCGCGGGATGAGGCCGAAGATCTTCTCCAGGATTTCACGCAGCCCGATGCGGCGGTCCACGGCGGCGGCTTTGCGAAGCTTGTCGAGGGTGTAGAACTCGGCAGGCTTGTCGAAAAGCTCCTTGTTCACATAGGCGATCACGCGGTCCCACTGGCCGGCCTCGACGCTGGCGGCGATGAAATCGTTCTTCCGCACCGTGTCCTCGAACTTCTCGTAGAACATGCGGTCGATTTTCATGCCTTCGAGGCCGACGGCGGCTTCCTTCATCGTGGCGATGATGTCCGGGCCGATGTGTTCGTAGGCGCCGGCAGTCACGACAGGGCCTGTGCCGCCGCCTTCGCCGCCTTTGGTCCTGGGTTTGGGCAGTTTGATGACCTGGTCGTAGTTGTACTTCTCCTCGAAATACTCGCAGTTCGCAAAGAAGTCGAAGAGCTTGAAGGCTTGCTTTTCTGTGGAGGGACGCGCTCCGTCGCGTCCGCCAGTTACGGCCACGACGAAGCGTGGCCCTCCATGGCTCTCGTCAAAGAGTTGCTCGCGGAAATCGTGCGGTCGGGTGCCGCGGCCCTTGATCTGGATGAAGTCGGTGGGCGAGAAGATCGGGCGAAACAGGCCGAGGTTGAGGATGTCCGGGCAGTCGTAGCCGGTGGTCATCATGCCGACGGTGACGCAGACGCGGGCCTTGCTGGTCTTGTAGGCAGGGATGAAGTTGGCGGAACCGAGCAGGTTGTTGTTGGTGAAATTGATCGTGAGCTGCTGGGCGCCGTCGACCTGCGAGGTGACCTGCACGGCGAAGTCGGATTGGTATTTGCCGGGGAACATTTTGTCGGCCATCAGATTCAGAATCTGCGTGAGTTTGGCGGCGTGTTTCTGGGTGGCGGCAAAGACGATGGATTTGCCGATCTCGCCGCTGATAGGATCGCGCAGGGCATTTTCTAGGAAGGTCTTGCAGAAGAGCTGGTTGGTGGCGTCCGAGAAGAAGCGTTTCTCGAACTCCCGCTGCTTGTAGGTCTCGGTCTGGTCGTCGCCGTCGTCATCCTTGAATTCGACGACAAAGCCCTTGTCCGACAGGAGCTGGGTCGTGACCTCGCTGCGGGCATCTACGACGATGGGATTGACCAGGAACCCGTCTTTCACGCCGTCGAGCAGGGAGTAGCGGAAGGTGGGTTGGCCGTTGTCGCAGCCGAAGGTGCGATAGGTGTCGAGCAGCAGGCGGCGTTCGAACTCGCGCGGGTCGCTGGCGGCCGTGGGCTTGTGCGGGTTGAATTTCTTGAGGTAATCGCGGGGCGTGGCCGTGAGGCCGAGTTTGTAGCCGACAAAGTAGTCGAATACGGCGCGGGCGTTGCCGCCGATGGAACGGTGGGCCTCATCCGATATCACAAGGTCGAAATCTGTGGGCGAGAAGAGTTGTCGGTACTTGTTGTTGAAGAGCAGCGACTGGACGGTGGTGACGACGATCTCGGCGTGGCGCCAGTCGTCACGATTCTCCTTGTAGATGACGCACTTGTAATCGTTGGCGAGAACCTTCTTGAACGCCTTCCACGCCTGGACTTCGAGTTCCAACCGGTCCACGAGGAAAAGCACGCGGCGGGCATTGCCGGTGCGGAGAAACAGTTTGATGAGGGCGGCCGACACGAGGGTCTTGCCGGTGCCGGTGGCCATTTCGAGGAGAAAGCGGTCGTGCCCGTTGGCGACGGACTGTTGAACCGCGGTGATGGCCTTCTTCTGGTAGTCGCGGAGGAAGCGGAGGCTGTTCGTCGCGATAAAACCGGGGCGCTCGGTTTCGTTTTTCCAGGCGGCCTCCGCGGCGTAGCCGGGCCGCTGAGTGAGTACGATGTAGTCGTCCGCGATCACCTCATCGATCAGGCGCTGGGGGTCGGGCGTGTTCTTCTGATAGCCGGCAACGGACTCCGGCGTCGGGAACACGGTGATGAGATAGGGATTGCCGCGTTCGAGATCCCAGAAATAGTGCAGGTTGCCGTTGGAGAGAATGACGAACCGGCAGTTCTGCGCCTTGGCGTACTTGCGTGCCTGTTCCTTGCCCGCGAGTGGGCTTTTGTTTTCGGCCTTGGCTTCGAGAACAATGAATGGGAAGCCCTTGGCGTTGAGCAACAGGAAATCGATAAAGCCTTTGGTCGCCTTCTCGAAGTTTGCGCCCAACGCATCGAGGTCCTGCGCCTTCAACGAAACGCTGGGTTCGAGTTGGATGTTGGCCTGGCCGTGGGCGTCCGCGAAAAAGCGCCAGCCGGCGGCTTCGAGCAGCTTGTTGATTTTGATGCGGGCGGCGGCTTCTTTATCGGCCATGGGCGTTCCTGGTAGGGTCACGGCACGGGTTGCAGGTCTTGGATGCGGACGATGATGCGGTAGCCGAAGCGGCGGTTTTGAAGGGTCAGCGTAGTGGGATACGACGTCCCGCCCACGGCGTGGTAGTCGCTAAAAGTGAGCGCGCGGCAGACGCCATCGCCCGTCACAGTCTTGCTATGGAGTTGACCTGTCGCGGTGGAAAAGACCCACTCCGTTGTTTGGCCAGCCTCCCTATGACGGAAGGTCAATCGGTCGCCGTGACGGCTGGGCACTGCGGCCGGGGGCGGGGTGAGGCCGAGGTAGAGCGCGGCGATATCGTCGCCGATGGCCTGTCCCGCCTTTGCGGCGTCGCCGGGCAAGGGGAGTGCCACATTGGCCTGGTTTTGCCCATTCGTGCGGGACACGTCGAAGAGTTTCACGCCCAGCGGAGTCAGGCACACCACCGTGTAGGCGTCCGCCGGCCGGTTCACCGAGGCGTAACCCAACGCCGTGAGCCGGATGGTCGGCCACCACCAGTGCGGCCGGAATTCAAATACCACGGACTGCCGCGCCGTGAAGCGCTCGGGCAGCGGTGCGAGGTTGGGCGCCGGGGCCGTGGCGGGTGGCGCCACCGTCCGGCACGAGGCGAGCAGGAGAAGGAGGCAGAGTCGCCAGGCAGCGCCAAGGCCAGGTAGGGCGTGGGCGTCCCCGCCCCGCCGTGACAGGACCGCGACAGGCTCGGCGCGGCGAGGACGCCGTCGCCCTACCTGAAGAACCGCCAATTCGCCGAGGAATCGGTTAGCGGCCATGCGGCTTGACCTCCCACAGGGTGGGGTCCACGGCGCCGTTCAGAACGGTATTCGTGAAGGTCATCAGCGTACGGTCGCCGCTGCGCTCGTCGATCAGGATGCTGTGGAGGTAGCGTCGGTCTTCGCGGAACGTGAGCGTCACGCGCCGGATAGCCTTGGCGGCGAAGCTGGCCTCGCGCGGCACAAAGGCGATGGCGGGCGGCGAGACAGTCGCGTCGATGGAAACGTCGAAATCCTTGGTCAGGGCATCGAAGTGGCCGGCAAACCAGGCGCGGAGCTGGGTGGCGACGACACCGAAAACAGGGTTTCCTGCCAGCGACATCTGCTGCACCTTGTCCGTGGCCTCGTCCCACTGGCGCAGCGTGGTCCCGTCCAGCACGAGGTTGTAGCGGATCGGCTCCAGAACCTGCCAGGCCAGGCGGTCAGGTTGCGTCACGGCCAGGCGGCCCTTGATGATGACAGCCTGCTGGAGGATCGCGAGGTTCTTCTCCTGCACGAAATCGGTCTGAACGTTCGTGGTGCCGGCCAGGCTGCGCTGCAATTCGACCAGCAGCGGGGCGGCCGCGTTCGTGGCGGGGGCGGCGAAGACGGTGAGGGAAAGGGAAGTGAACAGTGAACAGTAAACAGTGAACAGTGAACGGAGGGAGGGAGGAACGCTCAACGCCCAAGTGAGGGCGGTCCGATTGTTCTGACGTGTGACACTGGACGCTGGCTGTTTGTGGATGTTATTCACTCGACCTCCGACGACCAATGACTAATGACCCTTCCACCATCCACCTCCCACCCTCAACCGATTCTCACGCCGCCGGCACGGCCGCACCGGTCTTGTGCCACACCTTGATCTCGCCTTTGGCGAGCAGCGTTTCGCCGCGCGAGACTGCGCCCTCGATGATGCCAAAATCGCCGTAACGGGTGGCTTTGAAGACGCGGACGCTCAGGGTGTCGCCCACGCGGGCCGGGCCCAGAATTTCGAGATTACGCGCCCCCAGCAGGTAGCCCTCGGGCTCGGGACTATCGCGGCGCGTGGCCCGGAACCCGTTCATGGCGGCCGCGGCCTGGGCGATCAGTTCGAGGTAGGCCGCCGGATCCAGCGTGCCGTCGGCGCGGACGAACACGCTGTCCGTGCGGAGGTCAGTCTCCACCACGGCCACGCGTTCGCCCACGGACATCAGCCGGTCCGCGACCTTGAGCGGCGCCTGCTGCGGGATCAGTTTCCCGGCCTCGACGGGCAACGTCATGATCTCGGCCTCCCGGCCGGCGTTCCGCCAGCACAACGGGTCCGACGCCAGGTAATCGCCGGTCAACTGGTAGGCGGCGCCGCGGCACCCGTAGCAGACGGACGCTTTTTCGCAGGCCGCGCAGGGGCCGCGGATCGTCTGTTTGTAGCGGCGCAAGTCGCCGATGATCTCGCTATCGCGCAGGATATCCGCCAGTTTTTGCTCCCGCACGTTGCCGACCGGCAGCGTGACGCCGACGCAGGGGCGGACGGTGCCGAACGCGCTCACGAGGCAGGAGAACTGGTGCCGCAGGCAGCGGTCGCCCACCAGCGGCGGCTGGGGGTCCCAGTGGTGGTTGTAGCGCGTGCGGTCGATCTCGGACAGTTCGCCGAAGACCTTGTGCAAGGTGGGCAGATCGACTTCCAACCCGTTATGGTCCCGCGCATTGCCTTGGGGGGTGATGATCTCAAAGTAGGGCGTGATGTCCTGGTCCCTGAGCCACTGCCACAGGCGCGTGACTTCCGGCAGGTTCTGGGCGCAGATGATGGTGCTGACGGCCATGAGGTGGCCGTCGGCCGGGTAGCCCGCAGCGCGCAGGCTGTCGAAGGCCGCCTGGATGGTCCGGTAGGCGCCCCTGACGCCGGCCAACTCGTCCTGGATCGCCTCATCGAAGCTGTTCATTTTCAGCACAACCTGCACGCCGAGGTCGTACAGCCGGTGGGCGGTCTCGGGCGTGACGTGGGTCCCGTTGGTGAACATCTCGGCATGCATGCCGTGCTGGCGGATGAAAGCGAGCATGTCCATGATGTGCGGGTAGATCATGGGCTCGCCGCCGAGCACGATGATCTTCCGGGCGCCCAGGTCCCGGGCCTGCAGGATCACGTCGCGGATTTCGTCGGGCGCCATCTCGCCGGCCGTATCGCCGGTTTGCTCGACATAGCAATACTGGCAGCGGTAGTTGCACCGCAGGCTGAACTCGATCTCCATGGAGAGCAGTCGACCGGTGCGGGCGGCCTCCTCCACATCGGCCCGCGTGAACTCCTCGCCAATCATAGGACTGTGACAACTCACGGAGCATTCCTCCTGTCCAGAACGCGGACGGGTTTGCGCGATTCGGGCGTGTAGACGCGGCGCTTCACGTCCTCCTCGGGCTCCACGACGATCGTGGGCGCAATTCGCAGCCGGGCCTGCAATTGTTCGCGGATCCAGGCCACGGGCGGTTGCTGCGCATGGGCGCCGAGGTGGATGATGAGGTCGTCGGAAAGGTCGCCGTCGGTCCGGATTTCCAGGTAGTAATCGCCGGCATTCGGGATTTCGTCCAGCGCGATGAATACGGCCTGCGGGTAGAGCGTGGTGCCTCGCACCTTCATCATTTGCCGCTGGCGGCCGAGGATCGGGCCCAGACGGGGCGAGGTGCGGCCGCAGGAGCAGGGCGGGCCGGGGACAATGAAACCGATGTCGTCGGTCTTGAAGCGGAGCAGCGGCATGCCCTCGATGCCGAGGGGCGTGAGCACAATTTCGCCGGGCGTGCCGGCCGGCACGGGCCGGCCGCGGGCGTCGAGGATTTCCAGAATGGCCAGGTCGGGGTGCAGGTGCCCGCCCTGCTGGGCGGTGCACTCGCAGAATGACGTGATGCACTCCGACGAAGCGTAGGTCGAATGAACGTCGGCCCCCCAGAGCGCCCGCAGGTCGGCGCCGAGCTTGAGCGGGGCCATATCGGCGCCGCGCACCGGCTCGCCGATACAGACGAGTTTTCGAACCGACGTGCGGGCGGCGTTGGCGCCGTGCTCGTTCAGGTAAACCGCGAGCTTGCGCAGGAACGAGGGCACGCCCACGAGCACGGTGGGCCGGATGGATGCGATGATGCCAGCGTGACTGGCCAGGGTGCCGTGGCCGTTGCGGATCGCGGCCGCGCCGACGGCCCGGATGCCGAGAAAATAGGCGAGCCCGGCAATGAAACAGCGATCCATGGTGCAGGTGAGGAGTGCGGTGTCGGCAGGCGTGAGCCCGCACGCGGTAAAGGAGATCTCCTCGTTGTAGGCCAGGCGCTGCAGGTCGCGCTCGGTGTACATGACGCGCGTGGGTGTGCCGGTGGTGCCCGACGACAACACGATATCGACGATGTCGGCGGTCGGCACGGCGAGGAAGTCGGCATTGTGGGTGGCGAAATCGGCCTTGGTCGTCAGGGGCAGTTCGGCCAGGTTGTCCAGTCCGATGTCGGCCGCTCTAACGCCGGCTTCCTTGAAGAGGCGGCGGTAGTAGGGCGAATGCCGGGCGCAGTGAGCCACGTGTTTCGCCAGCACCCGTGCCTGCGCGGAATGGATCGCCTCGGGCGGTTGGAATTCGAGCCCGGGAAGGCCTTTGAAGCGGCTCACGTCGTTGCCTCCATGGCGGCCAGTTCGCGGCCAATCAGATCCCGTACTCTGTTCTTCAACTGAAAGGGCGTCAAGTCCTTGTAGTCTGCCCAGGTCAGGGACGGCAGCCGCCGCAGCGTGACGCGGCCGGGGTGGAGGAGCATGGTGCCCCGCGGCGGAATGCGTTCGTTGCCGGAGATGCAGAGCGGCAGGATGGGAACTTTTTCCTGAAGGGCCAGGCGAAATACCGTGCTATGAAACGGCCCCATGATGCGGTCTCGGCCCCGCGTGCCTTCCGGGAAGGTGGCGATGGAGGCGCCCCCGCGCAGATAGCCGGCCGCGCGGTCGAAGAACGTCTCGACCGGCATGTCGTTGACGCTCAGGTACCCGGCCAGGCGGGCCGCCAGTCCCCACACGGGCAGGCGCAAGGTCCAGGTGTTGATCACCTGCACGACCTCCGGCAGCGGCAGGCAGGCCATCAGGAAAGGGTCCGACGATGAACGGTGATTACAAACAATCAGGTACGGGCCGGGCCCCTCCTCGCCGGCGCGGTCCTCGTAACGGACCCGGACGAGCGGAAAGGGGAGGATGTAGATCACGACAAAGCCGTACCAGCGGATGGCCTTGCGGAACAGGCGCATGGCCTGACGATGCGGGATGAACGGGGCCTGGACGGCCACGAACAGCGTCAGGGCGGGAACCGCCACCAGCGTGTAGACGACGAGCAGGGCATAGAACCAGACGTTCAGGACAATCAGCTTAAGGACGTTCATGATCCCGCGGGTCGCGCCTGCTCGGACTCCTGCTTGAGGGTCAGGATGAACATGTAGACATCCTCCAGCGTGCGGATGGTGCGCACGCGTTCGTCCTCGCGGATCTGGATCTTGAACTGTTTCTGCAAGGCGACGATCAGGTCCACGATGTCGAGGCTGTCGAGGCCCAACTCGTCGAAGATGCGAGCCTGGGGGGTCAGCTTTTCGGCCGGGATCTCGAACGACTCCTCGAACACCCGGTTGGTCAAAGCAACGATTTCATCCTTGGTCATGGGTGTGGTTCCTTAGGTTCACGGCATCCTGCATACCAGAACCGCGCTGATCCCGCCAAACGCAAAACTGTTTTTTACCACGACATGCGCGTCGCGGCGTTCGGGGGCGCCCATCACGTGGCGGATTCCCTGGCACTCGGGGCTCACGTTGTCGAGGTTCCGGGTCGGGTAGAGCAGACCCTTGCGCATCCCGGCGAGCGAGGCGGCCAGTTCCAGGGCGGCCGAGGCGCCGAGGGTATGGCCCATATAGCCCTTGAGACTGCTCACGGGAACGGCGTCGCCAAACACCTCGCGGATGGCCTCGGCCTCTTCTTTGTCGCCTTGCAGCGTGGCCGTGGCATGGGCATTGATGTAGTCCGCCTGCCGCGGCTCGAGCCCGGCGTCGTGGAGGGCCTCGCGCATGCAGGCGACCATGGCCGGCCGGCTGGACTCGCTCACGTGGTCGCCGCTGCTGCACGTGTGGAACCCGAGCAGCTCGGCGTGGATGCGGGCATTGCGGGCCACGGCATGCTCGTAGTCCTCGAGCAGCAGGATGCCGCTGCCTTCGCCGCATACCAGCCCGTCGCGATCGCGGTCGAACGGGCGGGGGGTCAGGTGGGGCGTAGTGTTGTATTTCACGGAGGTCGCGAAGAGCACATCGAACGAGCCGGTGACGGTCGGGTGCAGTTCTTCAGCGCCACCGCACAGCATGAAATCCTGGCGGCCGAGGCGGATGAGGTCGTAGCCGGTCCCGAGCGCGTGCAAGGCGGAGGCGCAGGCGGCCGAGGTCGCCATCACGCACCCGTTGATCTTGAGGCACTGCGCCACGTTCATGGTCGCCGTGTGCGACAGGCAATGGAAGAACATCATCGACGAGAGCTTGGTCAGGTCGCGGTCCGGCAGCATCGTCTCGAATGCCTGGCTGATGCTGATGGCGCTGCCCGTCGTGGACCCCACGATGCAACCGAGGCGGCCGGACGACGCCACGGCCGGGTCCAGGCCGGCATCGGCCAGGGCGTCCTGGGCCGCCTGGACGGCAAAGAGGCTCATGCGGCCCATGGACCGTCGGTTCTGGCGCGGGATGAGTTTCTCGTCCTTAAGTTCCGCCGGCGCGCCCACGCGGCTGCGCAGCCCGATGTACTTCTCCCAGCCCTCCATCACCTGCACCGCGCTACGGCCGGCCTCGATGCCCTGGACCAGCGCGGCCGTGCCGCGCCCGAGCGGCGACACGCTGCCCATACCGGTGATGACGACTCGTCTCAGTTTCATGGCGGCGTACTCGTGAGGCGGTTGACCGTGTCCCTGCCCAGCACCAGGCGTGTGACGACAAACGACGACATCATCGCGCCCATCAGGCCCGGCAGGAGCGAACTCTGACCGGCGGCGAAGAAGTTACGGATTGGCAGCTTGCCGATCAAGTTGTATTGCCCGACCTTCTGCTTGATTCCGTAGGCCGCCCCTTCGGGCGAGTGCAGGTAGTCGCGGAACGTGAGGATCGAAGCCGAGTCCAGCACGCGCAGGCGCTCCTCGTAGCGGCGATCGTAGCGGCCGAGATGCCGGCGGATCGCCGCCACGCGGTCTGCCTTGTAAGCCGCGTAGCCCGGCGGACGGCGGCCCGTGAGCGAGTCCTTCCACGGCGCCACATGTTCGAAAAATGACGGTTCGAAGGCCGTGACCACGCGGCAGGGCGCACCGTTGGCTTCGTCGAGGCTGCCGACGATCACGAGCGCGGGCTCGCCGCGGTAGTCGGGGCTGAGCATTGCCTCGAAGTCCAGGGAGGGAAAGAGCGAGACGATCGTTGAACCGAAGTCCGGGTCGGGGCCATCGTCCAGCGTTCCGTACACCGTGAAGAATCCGGCCGACGGCTCGAACGCTTCCACGCGCGCCGCAAAGGCCTTGGAGTAGTGCCCGCGCGGAAGCAGTTCGAGGATCTGGCGGGGGTGAATGGTCAGGATGACCGATCCGGCGGACACTTCTTCGCCCGTATTGAGTTCGAACCGCGTCACGCGGTCGTCCGTGACGTCGCCGCAGGCCGTGATCCAGGACCCGGTGCGCACGTCCACGTCCAGGGCTTTGAAGCGGTCCGCAAAGGCGTCGATCAGCGACTCTCCTCCGTGTCGCAGGCGGGCCGTGGATTCGTATAGTTCGAAACAGACGCGGGCGTGACTGGCGAACGAGATCTCGGAGGGCTTGACGCCGTGGCACATGCCCAGCCCGCACAGCACGGCCTTGAGCAGGGCATTATCCGTGAGGCCGTCCAGCACCGCGGCGAGGCTCACGGAATCCTCGTCCAGCCGGCGCGCCGGTTCCGTGAGGCGGCTCAGATCCATGCCGGGCGTGTGCATGCGAACGGTTTCGACCCGATCGAAATAGCGGTCCACGGCTATCCGGTCGCCGGGGAATTCGGCCAGTAGTGCGCGACGCCACTCGGCCACGCCGCAAGGCAGGTCGAAGACGCGCCCCTCCGATTCGAACACGAAGCGGTGCGTGTGGTTAGCCGCCATGAACACGGGTTCCACGGCCCCGGCGAGCCCAAGGACGGATAGCATGCGGCTCAGGAGGCCCCGCTCGGTCAGTCCGCCGGTGAAGTGGAACCCGGTGTCGAACGGTACGCCGCGCCGTTGGAACCGGCACAGGGAGCCGCCGATCCGGGGTGCTTTTTCGAGCAGCAGAACCTTGCGGCCGTGCAGTGCCAGCAGCAGCGTGGCGGTGAGCCCGCTGGCGCCGCTACCGATAACGATATCGTCGTAAGTGTTCTTCAGATCGCCAATCCTCCATTCACGCCGATGACCTGGCCGTGAATGTAAAGATGCTCCTCGGCGCAGAGGAAGTTGACGACTGCCGCGACCTCCTCGACCGTGCCGAAGCGGTGGAGCGGGATCAATGGCAGGATCTGGTCTTTGGGTAGATGCGCTACCATTTCGGTCTCGATGATGCCGGGCGCCACCGCGTTGACATAGAGGTTCTTCTTGCCCACTTCGCGGGCCAGGGCTTTGACAGCGCCGATCAGGCCGGCTTTCGAGGCCGAGTAGTTGACCTGCCCCGCCTGGCCGATCTGGCCGGACGTGGACGAGATGGCC
>CAITUY010000094.1 GCA_903895695.1 uncultured bacterium | reverse complement strand
TTACGCGGTCTCCCGCCCATTCGCGCACCGCTTCGGCGCGGTTGCCGCATCAATCGCCTCCATTGCCTGTGTCATGCGCCAAAAAACATCCTTGGCGAAGCGCGGCGGCACTGCCGCCACGCTTCGCTAAGGATTCGGGAGGTGGCCGAACATCATATCCAAGCTTGCATCCGACCCTTTCCCCCCTATAATGCGCCCGTTTTCTGGGAAACCGCCGCCCGTTGGGACAGGAGAACAGCATGCGTTATGTAGTTTGTATCAAACAGGTTCCGGAGACGACCGACGTCAAGATCAATCCGGAAACAAACACGCTGATGCGCGAAGGCGTCGCGTCGATCATCAACCCGTTCGACATGTATGCCATCGAAGAAGCGCTGCGCATGAAGGGCCGCTTGGGCGGCACCGTCACCGTCATCACCATGGGCCCGCCCCAGGCTGACGCTGCGTTGCGCGAAGCCATCGCCATGGGCGCCGACGAAGGCATCCTGATCTCTGACCGCGCGTTTGCCGGCAGCGATACGTGGGCCACCAGCTACACGCTCTCGCAAGCCATCCGCAAGCTCTCCGATATCGCCGTGATTCTATGCGGCAAGCAGGCCTCCGATGGCGACACGGCCCAAGTCGGGCCCGGCATCGCCGTGCACTTGGACCTGCCGCAGATCACCTACGTCCGCAAGATCGAAGCGCAGGACGATAAGTCGATCACGGCCGAGCGGCTCCTGGAAAACGGCTTCGAAGTTATCCAAGCCCCGCTCCCCTGCGTCCTGACTGTGGTCAAGGAGCTCAATGAGCCGCGCCTGCCCTCGCTCAAGGGAAAAATGAACGCGAAGAAGGCCGTGATTACCGTGTGGAAAGCCGCGGATCTGGCGGCTGACCCGAAATGCCTCGGCCTGGACGGCTCGCCGACCAAGGTCGTGCGCATCTTCACGCCGCCGCCTCGCCAGGGCGGCGAAATACTGAAAGGCGAACCGGACGAAATCGTCGCGCAACTTGTCGCCAAACTGAAAGATGCCGTGCTCGGCGCCGCCAACTGAGGATCTACCCATGAGCGAACCCATTCAGATCGTCATCGAGAAATGCGTGCGCTGCGGCGCCTGTGTGAAAGTCTGTCCGTTCGGCGCGATCGAGCAGGCGGAACGCAAGGCACTGCCCGTCATCGACCTGACCAAGTGCACGCTGTGCGGCGCCTGTGTCGCCGCCTGCAAGTTCGACGCCATCCTCATGAAGGAAAAGGCTGCCGCCACAATCGACCTGGCGTCCTTCAAGGACGTGTGGGTGTTTGCCGAGCAGCATGACGGCGCCATTCAATCCATCACCTACGAGTTGCTGGGCGAGGGCCGTAAACTGGCGGACGCTCTTGGGATGAAGCTGTGCGCGGTGCTCCTGGGCCACGGCATCACGGCCAAGACTTCGGAGTTGACGAGCCGCGGCGCAGACACGGTCTACGTCGTTGACCGGCCCGAACTCGTTCACTTCCAGGACGAGTCCTATGCAGCCGTGTTGATCGAGCTGGTGAAGCGGCACAAGCCGAACGTGTTCCTGACCGGAGCCACGACGATCGGCCGCAGCCTCGTCTCCCGAGTGGCCGTCAAGGTCAACGCGGGCCTTACGGCCGATTGCACGGGCCTGGCCATCGACCCCGAGACGAAGAACCTCCTGCAGACGCGTCCGGCGTTCGGCGGCAATATCATGGCCACCATCATCACACCCAACGCGCGGCCGCAAATGTCAACCGTGCGCCACAAGGTGATGAAAGAAGCCGAGGTCACGGCTGGGCGCACCGGCACCGTCGTCGTCGAAACGGTGGCCGAGGCCATTCTCAAGGCCCGCGCCAAACGCCTCCGCTTCGAGCCCGAACACGAAACGACCATGAACATCGCCGAGGCTAACATCATTGTCTCGGGTGGCCGCGGACTCCAGAAACCCGAGAACTTCACCCTGTTACGCGAACTGGCCGAGGTGCTCGGCGCGGGCGTAGGGTCCTCGCGGGCTGCCGTGGACGCGAACTGGATCCCCTACTCCCACCAGGTCGGCCAGACCGGCAAGACGGTCTGCCCGAAGATCTATATCGCCTGCGGCATCAGCGGCCAGATCCAGCATCTTGCCGGTATGTCGGCCTCGAACATCATTGTGGCGATCAACAAGGATCCGGATGCCCCGATCTTCAAGGTGGCTACCTACGGAATCGTGGGCGACCTGTTCACGGTGGTGCCGAAGCTCACGCAGGAATTCCGGAAGATGCTCGGCAAGTAGCCGGGATCGCGCTTGCATTCGCCGCCTGCGGGTACTAGAGTGCGCCCGGAATTGCCTGTGAGGGAGGTCCGTATGATCAGCAAGAGTTTCACTGCGTTGGCGGTCGCAACTGTAATGGCAGCGGCGTGCGTGTTGCCCGGCGTTTCGGACGCGGCGACCGTGATCGTCATGCCGGCCCGGACACGTGTCGTTCAACTCGCCTTCCAGGTGGCGCGGGTGAAGGATGTCGGGTTAGTCGCCTACAACAACAGCCCGTCGCTGGCCGCGCCGCTCATTCATGTCTGGAACGGGCGCGAATGGGTTCAAATCGGCGTGGACGAGTATGTTTCCGGCACATTTCTGCCCTCCGGCGTGGACCATCTGTTCGTGCTCGGCGACAGTACGAGCCTTCCCGCGGCAATGGCCGGCGATCCGAAGTGGGCTGCGCACGTTCACAAGACAGCCGACCTCAATGTCGCCAGTCTCCTGAACGTGCTCGGACCGGTGCTCAAGTTCAGCAGCTCGGAATGGCGTTGGCTGGCTGAGCAGAACGGACTTGAAATCACCGACCGGAACGCTGACCGGAGACGCTATGGCCGCTGGGGCAAGTCGGGCACCGATGCGACATTCCGGCCGCCCCCTTCGCCAATCGGCGAGGTTGCGCCGCAGCCCCCCATGACCGACATCAAGGAGCCGACGCTGCCACTGACGACCCCTGCCGCAAAAGTTGAAGTGCCCAAGGAACCCGCGGCCGTCGCCCCGGTTCCCGCAGTCACCAAAGTTCCTGAAGCGCCCAAGGCTGCTGAAGTACCCAAAGTACCCGAAGTGCCGAAGGCGGCAAAGGCTGTACCAGTGGAAGCCCAGACGCCGGCCGCGCCGGTGACCCCGGATGCCGTCCTCGTTCCAATCACCCCGGTGCCGGCAGTCAATGCCCCGGCCGCTGAGCCGTCGACCGTCAAGGTCCCGGAAGTGCCGAAGCCGGCAACCAATGCTCCGGCGGCGACTGACCCGACCCGCAAGTAACCTGGCGCAAGGACTCGCAAGCAATCAACCCCCGGCGGGTCATTCCCCCGGGGGTTGTTCTTTGTCGGGACTGGACGCCAGGCGCCCGCCGCACCTCGCAGGCCTTTACTCGCGGATCTGGCCGTTGCCTCGGATCACGTATTTATAAGTAGTGAGCTCCTCAAGCCCCATGGGCCCCCGGGCATGCAGCTTATCCGTGCTGATCCCAATCTCCGCCCCCATGCCGAACTCGCCGCCGTCGGTAAAACGCGTTGAGGCGTTTACGTAGACCGCCGCCGACTGGACGTCCTGCGTGAACTGCTTCTGCGCGTCCGGTGCAGAAGCGACGATCGTGTCCGAATGGTTGGAACCGTACTTGTTGATATGTGCAATGGCCGCCGCTACGTCCGGCACGACCCGCACGGCCAGAATGAGGTCCAGGTATTCGGCATACCAATCGTCCTCTGTGGCTGGCTTCATGCCGGGCACGATGGCGCGGGACTCTTCATCGCCGCGAAGTTCCACGTGGAGTTCCTTGCCCAGCCTCCGGGCCACCGTCGCGAGGAACTCCGGCGCAATCTTCCGATGGACCAACAGCGTTTCCATGGCGTTGCACGTGCCCGGCCGCTGGCACTTGGCGTTCTCGCAGATTCGGAGCGCCATATCGAGATCCGCCGAAGCATCGACGTAGGTATGGCAGACGCCTTTGTAGTGCTTGATCACCGGCACGCGGGCCTGCTCTACGACCGTGCGAATCAAGCCTTCGCCGCCCCGGGGGATCACCAGATCCACCTTGCCCTCGAGCTGAACGAGTTCCCGTACGGCATCACGGTCGGTCGTCAGCACCAGCCGGATGGCGTCCGTCGGCAGGCCCTTCCTGGCACCGCCCGCCTGCATGGCTTCGGCGATGGCCATATTGGATTGCAGGGCCTCCTTGCCACCGCGCAGGATGACCGCGTTCGCCGTCTTGAAACACAGGCCGGCCGCATCCGCGGTAACGTTCGGCCGCGACTCGTAGATGAAGACGATGACACCGATCGGTACGCGCACCTTGAGGATTTCCAGACCGTTCGGCCGGATCCAGCGGCTGATGATGCTGCCCACGGGGTCCTTGAGACCCGACACATCGCGCAATCCCTTGGCCATCCCGGCGATGCGCGAATCCGTGAGCGTCAAGCGGTCGATCAGGGCGCCGGACATGCCGGCCGCCTGCGCCGCTTCGACGTCTTTGGCGTTGGCCGCCTTGAGCGCGTCGCGGCGCGCCTCCAGTTCGTCCGCCATCGCCACCAGAATCGTATTCTTGCGACGTGCGCTGAGGCGCGCCAGCTCCCGCGACGCCGCCACGGCTCGGTCCCCGAGTGCCACCATCTCCTCGTGCAGTCCCATACGAAGCTCCTTGCCGGGAATGTCACCCGGCCAGCGAGGCTACCACGAACGTTCCGACATTCTCGCCGCGCATGACGCGGGCGAGATTGCCAGGCTTACGGCCGTCCGCGATCACCACGTTGCAGCCCGCCTGCGAGGCGGCGTGGGCCGCTCTCAACTTCGATCCCATCCCGCCCTTCGACAGGCTGCTCTTCTGCCCGAACACCAACGCCATCGTCTTCTTGTCGATCGATTCCAGGTATTCGACACGCCGCGACCGGCCGCCGGGGCCCGGCGCCCGGAGCCCGTCGACCGTGCTGAAAATGATGAGCAGATCGGCGCGGATCAGCCGCACGACCAGGGACGCCAGAAAGTCGTTGTCACCGAGTTTGATATCCGCCCGGATTTCCTCATCGGCCACCACGTCATTCTCATTAACAATCGGGATCACCTCATGGCGCAGCATATTTTCCATGGTGCGATGAATGTTGGTGAGCCGGATCTTGTGGTTGAAATCGTCGTGCGTCAGTAACACCTGGCCGACCCTGCAATGGGATTCCGAGAACAGCGTGTCATACGTGCTCATCAGGCGGGACTGCCCCACCGCTGCCGCCATCTGCAGATCGGGAAGCGCGGTCGGCCGCGCCTTCATACCCAGCGCTTCCATACCCGCGCCGATGGCCCCCGAAGTGATCAGGACGACCTCGATGCCCTCCTGCCGCAGGCGTGCCAGTTCCTTAACGAGTTGTCGGATACGCCGGTGCTCGGGTCGTCCGGTCTTCTGTACAAGCACGCGGGTGCCCACCTTGACGACCACCCGGCGTGCATCGGCGATGCTCTCTCGTAATTTCAGTGACGCGTTCATCCAGCCGCACTCCCGAAGAAATGACCCTATAGGCATAGCATATCGACACCGTGTGTTACAAGAACGGCGCGGCGGTCAACCCGGCACCTTCGGCAGACAAATCGTGAACCGCGCCCCGCCCTCCGGGCGGTTGGCCGCCGAGATGCTGCCGCCACTGTTGTCGACCGCGGCTCTGGCAAGGTGAAGGCCCAACCCCGTTCCGCCCGACCGGTTGGTCACGAACATCTCGAAGATCCGTTCCAGCTCGCTGCTGGGAATCCCCGGCCCTTCGTCGTCGATCTCGACAGACCCGGACTCCGCAGTACTTCGGACGCGGATCGTCACGGTGCCGCCCTGCGGGGACACCTGTTTGGCGTTGGTCAGCACGTTGATCAGCGCCCGCTTGATGCCCACGCCAAAGCCCGTCACAACCACCCGACCGGCCTGCATATCGAGTTGCAGTTTCACGCCAGCCGTTTCGAAACGCGGCCCCAGCAGGTCCAGGCAGTCCTTGACGCAGTCGGCCAGGTCCACGCGTTCCCGGGCCGACGGTTCGGGGCGCGACACGTAAAGGAACTCGCGCATGACGGCGTCGATGCGGTCCATGGTCCGGCGCGCCCGCTCGGCCAGCTCTCCCAGTCGGTCGGCCCGTAACTCAGGCCCCCTGCCCGCCTCCTTCTGCAGCAGCTGCAAGTCCAGCCGCATTGAAGACATCGGGTTGCGGACATCGTGGATGATCCCATCCGCCATGGCGCCGGCAAAAGCCAGGTGCTCCTGGGCGCGGCGGCGGCGCTCCCGTTCGAGTTCGTAGCGCATGAACCAACTCACGAAGACGACCGCCACGCCAAATGCCACCATCAGCGTGGCCAGCGACAGGCGGAACATGACCGCGAGCGCGCGGGCCGCCTGTTCCTCGCGGCGAGTGACGGCATCCTTGAGCAGGGCCACTTCGACGTGACGCTCCCCGCCGCCCGGCACGGGCGCGGCGAATGTCATCACCGGGACCACCGCGTGGCCGGTATCGAGCAGAGTCCGCCCCACCCGCACGCCCGCCCCGCCCGCGGCCTCGTCCATATCGGCGCCGTTCGTGGCGGCCGTCGAGACGTCCTCGTGAAAGAGGATCACGTCGCCCTCGCTCACGCTCACGTACTGGAGCGTCGGGTCGACCCGCTTGAGCGAGTGCACCAGGCGCGACAGTTCGCCCCAGCCGCCCACCTCACCGGCCGTCACCGCGACCGCCGGCTGCCCTGCGAGGTGCCGGGCCAGCCCGGCCCCGAAATCGAGCACCGACTGCGCGGCCATGGTGTGAACGTTCTGGCTCTGGAGCCGGCGCAGGTACCACAGATTCGTGGCCGCCAGCACGGCAATGCTGGCCACCAACGCGCCTGCGGCCAGCACGACCGACCATCGATAGTGAAGCCTGAAAGCCATGGGGTTATGGTGTCGGGCAACCGCCGCAGCGTCAACCGTTTTTGATGCGGGGCCGGCCGTCATTGACCCGCCGCGCGCCTCTGTCCTATGCTCTCCGCCATGACAACCGCTCCACTTGCCTCGTCGCCGCACCGCCCTGCCGACTACCACATGCACACGCCCCTGTGCAAACACGCCAGCGGCGCGCCCGAACTCTACTGGCAAACGGCTTCGGCCCAGGGTCTCCAAGAGATCGCTTTCACCGACCACGCGCCCGATCCCACGGGCTATGACGCCAAGTACCGCATGGAACCAACGCAATTCGACGAGTACCGCCGGCTCATCGCTCCCTTGCAGGACGGCCGCACCCCGCCAGTACTGTTCGGCACCGAAGCCGACTTCTACCCCGGGGTCGAACCTTATCTCACCGACTGGCTTCCGCGCGGCAACTTTGACCTGGTCCTGGGCTCCGTCCACTATCTGGGCGACTGGGGGTTCGACGACCCCAACAACCGGCACAAATGGAATGACGTCGATATCAAGGGTGCCTGGAAAGCCTACATGGACCTGATAGTCGGGCTGACCGCAACACGTCTGTTCGATGTGATCGGGCACTTCGATCTGCCCAAGAAATTCGGTCACCGGTTGCGCGATCGCGATCTGAAGGACATGGTTCAGCCCGTACTAGACCGCGTGATGAAGGCCGGCCTCGCCATCGAGATCAACACTGCCGGCTGGCGCAAGGAAGTGGCCGAAGCCTATCCGTCCCCGCTCATCCTGTCATTGGCCTGCGAGCGCGGCATTCCCATCTGCTTCGGCTCCGATGCCCATGAACCCGAACAGGTTGGCTATCGTTTCGACGACGCGGTGCGCCTCGCACGCGAAGTCGGCTATACCCACAGTCTCATGTTCCGCCAACGGAAGCCCGAGTCCGTGCCGCTGCCTTGATGACAAGGCTAACGAGATCAACATCTGGGCACGGTGTGCGGAGGTAAACAAACGTCGAGCAGGCACTACGCCACCAGAATGTGAGCTTCCGTCCCAATCAGAACTTGAATCTGCTCGAAGTGCACGTCACGTTGTTCGACGACAACGCCGTATTCCCACGCACAGGCACCCACCAGGAGATCACCGAGTGGGATCTGGAGACCCCTGGCCCGACACCGGCGGGCCAACTCGTAGCATCTGTCCCAGACCGCAAGAGTCGTCTGCAGCAGCGGCACGACCCGCGCAAACTCTACCAGACGCTCCTGCTCGCGACCTGGCTTGGCACCGCGCCACAACTCCAACAACACCGATTCGGTTAGGGCCGCCTGACCGTTTGTCAACAGCGCGGCCACCCGTTGCTTCTCAACCTTTCCGCCACTGGCCCGAAACGCGGGAATGAGAACCGAACTATCCAGAAGCACGACATTCATCGCGATCCTCGCCGCGTGATCTCTTCGATGTCGGGTGCCTCCAACTGCTCGTGCGAAGGGAAGTCGTCGCTGAACTCCCCCAGATGCCGGACGAGTTCCGCCATCCGGTGCTGCCGATTGTATTCGTCGACGCAAGCCAGCACCGCTTCCCGTTTCGTCTTGGCCTTGGCAAACCGCATAGCTTCCGAAAGCGCTTCGCCGGGAATATCGATCGTCGTCTTCATGCTTACAGAATAAGGCGATCAGAACTCCGACTCAAGACGATTCGGCATCCAATGCGTGCGGCGACCGACTCGGCCGATGTCGCGACCCCTACCCGATCGAGCGATTGAGCGCGACGATGGGGAGCAGGACGGAGAGTACCACCACGAAGACGAACAGGCCGACCAGGCCGATAAGCGCAGGCTCTAGCCAACTGAGGGTCCGGCCCACGAACCGGTTCCACTGGTGCTGGTAGGCGTCGCCGGCCGTGTCGAGCATCTTCTCCAACGAACCGCTCGCCTCCCCGGCGTGAATCCAGGCCGGCAGCGAGGCCGCCAGCACCGGAATCCGGCGCAACGCGTCCGCCAGGCTGCTCCCATGCCGCACGGTATCCGCTTCGCGCTCGAGTTGCCGGGCCACCCACTCGCTTCCCGTGGACCGGCCCGCCAGGGACAGGGCGTCAACCAGCGGCACACCGCCTTTGAGCAGGATCGACAGGGTGCGGGCGCACCGCAGGTTCACCACTAGGCCCCAACCGCGCCCGATAAGCGGCAACCGGAACGCCAGCCGTTCCAGCGATTCGCCGAAAGCCGCACTCGACGCGGCCCGCCGCCGAACCCACCACACGGCACCGATCACCGCCGCCGCGATCACCGGCAACCCCCATACCAACACGCGCCCCACCAGGATCATGATCTGCGTGAGGCGCGGCATCGGGATCGAAACCTCGCGGCTGATGGCCGCGGCCGCGGACGGCACCACGAAACCAAGCATGACGACAGCCACGACCAGCGCGAACGTCAGGATAATGGCCGGGTAAAGAAGCGCGGAAACGATTCGTTCGCGCAGCCGCTGCTGCTCTTCCAGAAACCCGGCCAAGCGCTCCAGAATCGCGTCCAGGGTCCCGGATTTCTCGCCGACTTCAAGGATTGCCCGTTCGAACGGCCGGACCCGCTTGGTAACCGCCCCCAGGGCCGCGGCCAGACCGGCGCCCTCCCGCACGCGATCGCGCACGGTCGCCAGCAGGACGGGCGAAACGCCAAGCTCCGGCGATTCCATCAAGATCTCAAGCGCATGCACGAGAGGCAAGCCGGCTCCCGTCAACACGCCTAGTTCCCGGTAGAACGCAACGCGCGCCTCCAGGCCGAGTCCCCGGTCACGCTCGGCGTCACTCTCCCGGTTGGTTGCGCCCGCCGCCGCGACAGTCTCGGGCAGGACACCGCGCGCGGCGAGTTTCTCCCGCGCTTCCTTGAGGTCGTTCGCCTCAATCAACCCGCGCCGCGCCGCGCCCGTCGAGTCGTATCCGCTGTACGAGAACGTCCTCACCGCGGCGTGACCCCGACACTCCCCAACGCAAACGTCACCTCAGCCGGGCTCGTAGCGCCTGCCAAGACCTTGTCCAGGGCATCGTCCAGCAGGCCCAACTGCCGCCCGGCGCCCGCGCCGCGGATCGCCTGGGGCGACGAAATCCCGTCGCGAATCAGCCCCTGCAACGCGTCATCGACCAGCAGCAGCTCGAAGATTCCGACGCGGCCGCGGTATCCCTCCAGACACGCGGCGCAGTGACCGGCCCCGTAAACGGTCTGGCCCACCAACCGTTCGCCGCTGGCCCCGAACGGCGCCGCCAGCGCCGCCGACGCCACCACCGGCCTGCGGCATTGCGGGCATAACCGTCGCACCAGCCGCTGGGCCAGCGCCGCCCGAAGCGCGCCAGCCAGCAGATAGGACTCGACGCCCATGTCGATCATCCGGATCACTGCCGACGGAGCATCGTTGGTATGCAGGGTCGTCAGGACCAGGTGCCCCGTCAACGACGCCCTCACGGCAATCTCGGCCGTTTCGTTATCCCGCGTTTCCCCCACGAGAATCACGTCGGGATCCTGGCGCAGGATATGCCGCAGGCCGCGCGCAAACGTCAGGTCGATCTTAGGCTTGACCTGCATCTGGCCGATATCCGGAATCTGGTACTCGATGGGATCCTCGATCGTCAGCACGTTTCGGCCGCGCGTGTCGAGCTGGCGGATCGCCGCGTAGAGCGTGGTCGTCTTCCCGCTGCCTGTCGGGCCGCAGACGAGGATCAAGCCGTGGGACTCGTGCAGGACGCCCTGGAAGCCTGCCAGCATCCGCTCCGGCATTCCCAGGTCAGCCAACGGGAGCATGGACGACTCACGGTTCAGCAACCGTAAAACCACGCGTTCGCCTTCCGCTACCGGGATCGTGGACACGCGGATATCGATCTCCCGCTCGCCCACGCGGACCCTGGCCATGCCGTCCTGGGGCAGGCGTTTCTCGGCGATGTCGAGCTTGGCCATGACCTTGATCCGTGAAACCAGCGCCGGCTCGAGGTGCCGCGGCGGCGCAGCCTGCTCATAGAGCACGCCATCGACACGGTAGCGAACCCTGAGCCGATCCTCGAACGGTTCGATATGAATATCCGAGGCGCGACCTTTGACCGCTTCCAGCATGATCAGGTTGACCAGTTGCGTGACCGGGGCCTGATCGCTGACTTTGAGCAGGTCATCGCTGCGCGACACGGCCGGCCGATCACCTGGAATTGCCTCCATGCCGAGCATGAACGCCCCTGCGGTGTCGGGGCGACTCACGTAGCACCGCTCGATGCTCCGTGCGATCGCGGCTCGGGGGGCGAGGACCGGGCGCAATTCCGTACCGATCAGCAGCGCCACGTCATCCACGCGGCCCAGGTCGGCGGGGTCGGACACCAGCAGGCAGACCTCGCCCTGCCAGCGGACGGGAAGCAACGCATGAGTGCGAGCCCATTCGACGGGGATGCCCTTGATCAGGTCGGCATCCAGCAGTTCGTCCGGAATGTCCGCGAGCCAAGCCAGGCCGAAGTCAGCCGCCTGCCGCCGCAATTCCTCAAGTTCAGTGGGGGTGAGCGCCATAGGTTCCGCTTCCGCGGCAAGCCCGGGCCGCTACGGGGAGACCGCCCCGGTGACGGTGCCGGTCACGCCACTGGTCAAATTGGTGCTGAGGCCGGTCCGGCGGCTCCACTCGTCCGTCGCCGCCCTGGCTGCCGCGATATCCGTCATCACGCGCGGCGTTACGAAAATGATCAGATTGGTCCGCTCCGTGGCATCGACCGTATGCCGGAACAGCCATCCGATCAGAGGGATCGAGCCGAGAAGCGGAATCTTCCGGACCGACTTGGTCTTATTCTCGCTCACGAGTCCGCTGATAACGATCGTCTTGCCGCTCGGGACCGTTACCGTGGTCGTCACCTCGCGACGCGCAATGGTCGGCGTATAGTCCGTACCCGTCGCCCCGGTATCGATAATCGCCTCAATGCTCGGGTTCAACGTCATGCAGACTTCGTCCTGCGGGTTGATGTGCGGGGTCAGCTTCAGCTTGATGCCGACATCCAGACGCTCAATGTTCTGGATGACATCGCGGGCGGTCCCCGAGCCGCCCTGGATGGTCGACTTGAGAATCGGAATATTCCTCACCACACTGACGCTGGCTTCCTTGTTGTTCTGGGCGACCAAGGGTACGCTGGAAAGAATTTTGACATCGCTGTTCAGTTGCAACGCGTTGATGCTGACGGCGGCCGGGTAGCTCGCCACGACGTTTCCTGACGCATCCAGGCGGGTGCCGTGCGCCACGCCCACGGTGATACCGCGCGGCAGGATGCCGTTCTGGATGGCCGTCATCAGGCCTTCCGTGCTGGCGCTCAGCGTGCTGCCGCCCGACACGACCGTCGACCCGACCTTACCCGGAACATTGAGCGACTGCATGTCGACGCCCACATCCAGCGACTTGTCGGCGCCGATCTCCGCTATGGTTACTTCGATCAGCACCTGCTGCTGCATCTGGTCCAGTTCCGCCACCAGCGTGTTGATAAGCTGAAAATCCAGCGGCGAGGCATCCACCAGCAGGGCATTATTGGCCGGGCTCGACTCGATCGCGATCCTGCGTCGGTCGCCCGCCTTGGGCGGATCCTTGCCCAGGGACTTCTCCAGCAGCGCGTTCAGGCTCTTCGACGCCTCCTCGGCGCCGATGTACTTGAGAAAGATGGCGTGCAACATGCCCTGGCCTGAAGCTGACTCCACGTCGATCAGCGCCAGGATTCTCTTCACATCATCGATATCCGCGCCCGTTCCCACCATCACGATCCCGTTGGACTGCGGCGCGGCCAGCAGAATCAGGTCGTGGCCAGGCCTGACGACGACACCTTCGCGGATGGTCCGCTCGCGGCTCGCGGCGGCGGCATTGTACTGCTGCACGAAATCGGAGGCATCCAAGTGCTTCAGGAACACAACCTCGCTCACTGTGCCCGCGCCGGGTTTATCGATCTCCGCTATGATCTGTTCGAACCGGCGGACGGCATCCGCGGTGTCCGTGATGATCACGTGGTTGCTGGCCTCCAGTATGGCCACGTTCCCGCTCTTCTCGCGCCCGGTGATGGCGTCGAGCACCTTCTTCAAGTCGGTCACGCTCGTATGCTGCAGCCGGATGACCCGCGTGACGACCCCGCCCGGCGGAAGGGTCCCGGCAGGCCCCAGGACGGGAGCCGACGGGAACGCGCGGGGGGGAAGAGGGACGACCCGCACCAGCCCCTCGTCCTCGACGACCGAGCACCCCGCCGACTCGAGAATCTTCACGAAAAGAGGATAAGCCTGCTCGACGGCGACACGGGGCGCGATGACGGAGATCTGCCCCTTCACGGCCTCGTCCACCGTGAATCGCCGGCCGGTCATCTCGCCGATCAGCTTAACGAACGTGCGGATGTCCACCTGGTCGAAGCTGAAGTTGACCGTCGCGGCCGGGGGGGGTTGGGCCGGCGACTGGGCCGTCCCGGGTGCGGCGCCCGCCAGCAGGGCCAACAGGACCGTCCCCGCGAGGAACCCCGCGGGGCGGCCCGTTCGATTGGAGCGCCGCGCTGTCATGTCGCCCTGTAAGCCCGCACGGCTCACTTGATGATGCCGCGCTGGGATGACTCGATAAACTCCAGTAGATACACGATTTCCGGAACCGCCGGCAGTTCCGTGCGGATTCGGTCCACGGCTTGCCGGGTTGACAGCCCTTCGCGATACAAAAGCCGGTAAGCTTTCTTGACGGTGGCCTGGGTCTCGGCCGACACGTTGAGGCGCTGCATCTTGATCGAATTGATCCCGTAGGCAGCCGCCGGGCTGCCCTCGATCAGCATGAAGGGAGGCACATCCTGCGTGATGCGCGACAGCCCGCCCACCATGGCCATGCGCCCGATCCGCGTGAACTGGTGAATCCCGCTCATCCCGCCGATCGTTGCGTCGTCGTCGACGAGGACGTCGCCCGAAAGCGCGGACGCGTTGGCCATGATCACCCGGTTGCCCACGCGGCAGCCGTGCGCGACGTGGCAATAGGCCATGATCAGGCAGTCGCTGCCCACGCGGGTCACCTCGCCGTCGGCCGTGCCGCTGTGCACCGTCACGTATTCCCGAATCGTCGTGCGGTCGCCGATCTCGACGTAGGTCGTGCCGCCCTTGTACTTGAGGTCCTGGGTCTGCGTTCCCACGCTCGCAAACGGGAAGACAATGCAGTCCGCCCCGAGCACCGTATGACCGTCCAGGAAGACGTGCGGCATGATTCGCGTTCGGTCGCCGAGCCGTACGTTCGGACCGACAATGCTGTACGGCCCGATCTCGACATCCGTCCCAAGCTGCGCGCCCTCGTGCACAACGGCCGAGGGATGCACACTATTCACGCCTGCACCTTTTGATCCGTGATCATGCACATCATCTCGGCCTCCGAGGCCAGCTCGCCGTCCACGAAGATCTTGCCCTGGAACTTGGCCGTCCTGGTCTTGATCGTCGTGAACTCGATCTCGATGCGCATCTGGTCGCCCGGCTTGATGACGCGACGGAAGCGCGCATTATCAATGGCCATGAAATACGGCAGGCGACCGCCGGATCCCGCCAGCCTGTTGATCAAGAGCCCTCCCGTCTGGGCCATCGCTTCCAACTGGAGCACGCCGGGCATGATCGGCATGCCCGGGAAATGCCCCTGAAAGCAAGGCTCGTTCACGGTGACGTTCTTGATCCCGACGATCCGTTTCTGGTCGTCGCACTCGATGATGCGATCCACGAGTAGAAACGGATACCGGTGCGGCAGGCTCTTGATGATCTCCTGAATGTCCATGGTCGACATGTCGTGTGCCTCTCCCCTGTGCCGTCGCTTAGACGGCCGACTGCAACGCCGCCACGCGATCCGTGCGTTCCCAGGTGAACACGTCGAGCTTCTCCGTACGGCCGAAATGCCCGTAGAACGACGTCTCCTGGTAGATGGGCCGCAGCAGATCCAACTGCTTGATGATCTCGGCGGGCTTAAGCCCGAACACCTTCGTCACGGCCTTGGCGATCTTCTCGTCGCTCACGGAGCCCGTGCCGAACGTGTCGATGTGCACGGAGACCGGGTCCGGGAATCCGATGGCATACGCCAGTTGGATTTCGCACCGGCGGGCCAGCTTCGCGGCCACGATGTTCTTGGCGACATAGCGCCCCATGTATGCCGCGCTGCGATCGACCTTTGACGGATCCTTGCCCGAGAAAGCGCCGCCGCCGTGCCGGCCCATGCCGCCATACGTGTCCACGATGATCTTCCGGCCCGTAAGGCCGCTGTCCCCGTGAGGTCCCCCGATCACGAACCGACCGGTCGGGTTGATCAGGAACCGCGTCTTCTTCAGCAGCGAGGCGGGGATCTGCTTCTGGACGATCTCCTCGATGATGCCCGCGCGCAGCGTCTTGTACGAGACGTCCGGAGAGTGTTGTGCCGAGACGACCACCGTGTCCACGCGGACCGGCCGGCCGTCCTCGTAGGCCACCGTGACCTGCGACTTGCCGTCGGGCCGCAGCCAGGGCAGCACGCCCTTGCGCCGCGCATTGGCCAGAGCCCGGCTCAGGCGGTGCGCGAACATGATGGGCATGGGCATGAGTTCCTTCGTCTCGTCACAGGCGTACCCGAACATCATGCCCTGGTCGCCGGCGCCCTGCTCCTTGAAAAGCCCCTGTCCTGCGGTCACGCCCTGCGAGATATCCGGCGACTGCCGGTCGAGGGTGACCATCACCGCGCAACTGTCGGCCGAGAAGCCCAGCGCCGAATCCGTGTAACCGATGGCCCGGATCTTCTGCCGCGCGACATCGGCATAGTTCACGATGGCCTTCGTCGTGATCTCGCCCGCCACGACGACCAGGCCCGTGCTCACCAGGGTTTCACAGGCAACTCGAGCCCGGGGGTCTTCCGCCAGGTTGGCGTCCAGGATCGCATCCGAAATGCCGTCCGCCACTTTGTCGGGATGCCCCTCGCACACAGATTCCGACGTGAACAAATACCGATCCGCCATGTGTTCCCCTCTTTCTTGAAAAGGCCCGGAACAACCGGGCCATGAACGATCCTTTATACCTGAATCACTTAACCAGTTCAAGTATCTCCGGCGCGATACGCGCCGTCAGTACCCGGCAGAGCTCGATGACCTCGGTCGCCGTCGAGGCAGCCAGCGCCCGTTCCGCCAGCTCGCGCGCCTCGGCCCGGCTAACATTACGGATCATGTCCTTGATCACGGGCACGGAGGAAGGCACCACGCTGAATTCGTCCAACCCCAGCCCCAGCAGCAGCGGCGTCATGAGCGGGTCGCTCCCCATCTGGCCACAAATCCCCACCCAGATCCCCGCGGCATGCCCATTGTCGATCGTCGTCTTGATGAGCTTCAGCACAGCCGGATGGGCCGGCTCGTAGAGGTGCGCCACGCGGTCGTTGATGCGGTCAACGGCCAGCGTGTACTGGACCAGATCATTCGTGCCCAGGCTGAAGAACTTCACGTGCCTCGCCAGCACGTCCGACGTCAGGGCCGCCGAAGGAATTTCAATCATCACTCCCACTTCCAGCTGCTCGTCGAAGGCCACGCGATTCCGGGTCAACTCTTCCTTGCACTCCGCCAGCAGGGCATTGGCGCGAATCACCTCGTCCACGTTGCTGACCATCGGGTACATGACGCGAATCTTCCCGAAGGCGCTCGCGCGCAGGATGGCCCGCAATTGCGTGCGGAAGATATCCGGCTGGGCCAAGCAGAACCGGATCGCCCGAAACCCGAGAAAGGGGTTGATCTCCTGCGGCATTTTGACGGCCGAGGCGAACTTGTCGCCGCCAAGATCCACGGTCCGGATAATGACCGCCGCAGGCGCCAGAAGTTGCGCAGCCTCCCGGTAGGCCACCACCTGCTCGTCTTCCGTGGGCAGGTCGTTACGCGCGATGTAGAGGTATTCCGACCGGAAGAGCCCGATCCCCTCGGCCCCGAACCGACGCACGTCGGCAATCTCGTCGAGCAGTTCAATGTTGGCCGAAAGCGTCACACGGTGACCGTCCCGGGTCGTGGCAGGCTCATCCCTGAGGTGGTTGAGCCCTGTGCGAATCGCCTGGCGGACCTCGGCAAGCTTCCCGTACTTCCTCAGGCTCTTCTCGGAGGGATGTACGATCAACACGCCCGCCGTGCCATCCATAAGGACCGTGTCGCCCGGCTGGAGCTGCGCCGTCACGTTACCCAACCCGACGACCGCCGGAATGCCAAGGGCGCGGGCCATGATGGCCGTGTGCGAGGTCGTGCTGCCAAGGTCGGTCGCAAACCCCATCACCAGCTCCTTGCGCAGCGAGGCGGTTTCGGAGGGCGCCAGGTCGGCCGATACGACGATGCTTCGGTCGCGCAGACCGTCCAGGACGTGCGTCTTCTCGCCGCTGAGATTGCGCAACACGCGCCGGGCAACGTCTTTCACGTCCGCCACGCGCTCGCGGAGATAATCGTCCTCCACGATCGACAGGGCCTCGGCGTAACGCGCCACGACTCCGCGTACGACGGTCTCCGCGTTGCAGCGGTCGGCGCGAATCTTGCGGATGGCTTCCTCGACAAATGCACCGTCGTCGAGAACCATCTTGTGGACGTCGAAGATATTGGCGTCGTACTGTCCGATCGCCCGCTGCACGTTCTTCTGGATGGCGTTGATCTGGCGGCGAGTCTCAATGACCGCGGACTCGAATCGGCGAATCTCGAGGGGGACCTCCGCCTCGCTGAGCGTCTTCTCGGCGTAGGTCGTTTCCTCGGAGGAGATCAGGTAGACGAGACCGCACACGACCCCCGGCGAGACGCCGACCCCCCGGAGCACCAACTCCGGATGGCCCTTTTTGCGCTGCTTCTTCACGGCCTAGTCCTCGAAGAACTTGCTGTCAACCAGGTGCTGGAGTTCGTCGAGCGCTTCCCCCGCATCCGGCCCTTCGGCCGTCACCCGCAGCACGCTGCCCGCGCCGACCTCAAGAGTCATCAGCCCCATGATGCTCTTGCCGGAAACCGTGTTGCCTTCTTTTTGCACGGTAATGTCCGATTCGAAGCGCGACGCCGCCTTGACAAACAGGGCCGCCGGGCGGGCATGCAGGCCCAGCGGGTTGACGATCTTCAGCTCCCGCACGACCAACTTGGCGCCGACCGAGCCTCTGGACTTCCGGTCACTCATCAGACTTGCGGCCTCCGGCCAGCACGGCGATCAACTTGTCGTCCAGTTCCTTCGCGGCGTCGTGCCCCAGGCGCTTGAGCATCTGGTCCAGCGCGGCCACCTCAACGATGTTGGCCACGTCGCGACCCGGTGCCACGGGGATTTCGATGGTCGGGATCTCAATGCCCAGCACCGCACGCGTGCGCATGGCCTGCCCGCTGCGGTCCTCGGCCGAAATAGCGTCCGGGCTGCACAGCGTGATGATCAGGTCCAGCTTCTTTTCATTCCGGACCGATGCCACGCCGAACAGGCTGGGAACATGGATAATCCCCAAGCCCCGGATCTCCATATGGTAACGCGTAACACCCACCGGAGCTCCAATCACCACGCCGGAACTGTCCAGGCGCAGCGCAGTGACATCGTCAGCGACCAGGCTGTGTCCCTTCTTGATGAGCGCGAGGGCCGTCTCGCTCTTGCCCACCCCGGCCCGCCCGGCCAGCAACACGCCCAGGCCCAGAATCTCCACCATGGTCCCCTGCATCGTCACCCGGGGTGCCATGAGGTTTTCCATGACGATCGTGGCCGCGTTGATGAAGTGCTTCGTGATCAGCGGCGTCCTCAGTACCGGGGTCCGGTACGTCTCGGACAATTCCTCGATCTCGGGCAGCATCCGATGCCGGCGTGTCATGACCAGGCACGGGACGTGATGCTCGAACAGTTGCTGGACGCGCGCTCGGCGCTCGGCCGCCGGCAAGGAGTTAAGATAGGCCATCTCCGCGTGGCCGAGAACCTGGATCCGGCGCGGGGCAAAATACTGGTAGAAGCCCGTGAGCGCCAGCCCAGGGCGGTTCACCGCCGCTTCATCGATGCGGCGACTCAGGCCAGCCCGCCCGGCCACCACATCGATTTCCAGCTTCTCACGGCCTACATTGAGGAAGTCCTCGACCGCAATGGCGTTCTTTCCGCCCGTCGGCTCGCTCATAGCGCGGTCCTACTCCTCTTTGACCTCGAGGTCGCGAAGCTTGCTTTCGCCCTTGTGCTCCACCCGCTTGTCGATCGACTTACGGAGTTGCTTCTCGATCTTGTCGACGACCAGATCGATGGATGCGTACATGTTTTCGGACTGTTCCTTGGCCTCCAGCATGATGTGGCGGCGTGCGTGCACCACCACCTCCGCGGTATGCGTGAACTTCTGGATGTCCAGGATCATGTGGATCTTGTCGACCCGCGCAAACTCAGCCGTCAGCTTCGATAGACGCTTTTCGGCGTAGTCGCGCATGCTTTCCGTCACGTCAACGTGCCGGCCGGTAATCTCGATTGCCATATTCGGTCCTCCCAAGGAATTACATACTGAAACGGGGCCCCAAATACAACTCCCGACTGACGGGGTCGTTAATCAGGAACTCACTGGTGCCCTCACGCAACACCCGTCCCTCGCAGATCAGGTAGGCGCGATCCACGATCGACAGGGTTTCGCGAACGCTGTGGTCCGTGATCAGGATGCCCAGCCCCCGCTTCTTGAGTGCCCGGATAATCTCCTGCACGTCATAGACGGCGAGCGGATCGACCCCGCTGAACGGCTCGTCCAGCAGGATCATGGCCGGCTCCGTGACCAGGGCCCGGGCGATCTCGAGTCGCCGGCGCTCGCCGCCGCTTAGCGTGAAGGCCATCTGCTTCGCCAACGCGCCGATGCCCAGGTCGGCCATCAGTTCCGCTTGGCGCAACCGGCGCTGGCGCCCGGTCATGGGGCGCGTCTCCAGGATCGCCATGAGATTGTCGGCCACCGTCAGCTTGCGGAAGATCGAGGGCTCCTGCGCCAGATACCCCATCCCCATGCGGGCCCGCCGGAACATCGGCAGGGCGGAGACGTCCTTGCCCTTGAAAAAAATGCGCCCTCGCGTCGGTCGCACCAGGCCCGTGATCATGTAAAAGGTCGTCGTCTTGCCCGCGCCGTTGGGTCCGAGCAGCCCCACGATCTCGCCAGCCTGGACGGAGATGCTGACGCCCTGAACGACCGTGCGACCCCGGTAACTCTTGACCAACTGATCCGTATAAACAAGTGCTTCCACGCGACCCTCACCGTTTAATTAACGCGTCGAGACCTTGACCGCCCTTCGCGGGCAACACGGTGAGCTTGCCATCCTCGCAGGTAACCTTGTCGTCGTCGCGACTGAAGATGATCCGCGAACCCGTCAGAACGTCCGTTCCGCGCATCACGCGCGGCTTCCCCGTCAGCACAAGCAACCCGGACTTCACGCTATAGGAAGCCCGGTTGCACAGGGCCAGCCGGTCTTGCTGTTCGATCCTGACGTTTCCCACCGCTGTGATGGTCTCCGGCTGGTTGTTCGTGTTGAACAACGACGTCATGCTGTCGGCCTTGATCGTGACCCTCGGGTCGGTCACGACAACATCGCCGTCGAAGACGGCCGTCCGCTTCGGGTAGTCGAAATCCAGGTGCCGGGCCGTGATCACGGTCATGTTGGTCTCGACGGCCTCGGGTACCGCGTCCGCCGCCAGCCCCGTCCAGGCACAGGCCATCACGCACAATCCCAGGCCGAGAACGATCATCTTGCCCATGTTATGGTCTCTCCAACTTGTTCCACATCTTGACACCCTTCAATTCCACCCGCACGTCGTTTAGAATTTCGATGTGCTGCCCGTCTGAAATCCATCGCAAACCCCGGCCCGTCACAACCATCGCATTACGCTGCAGGCTTACGGCCGTGTTCGAAAAGGCGCTCTTGTCGTTCCGGTTGAAGATGCAGTCGGCCGCGCGGACCGTCCCTTCCACGGTCACGCCGTCCTTATCGTACATGACGATCCGCAGGCCCGTGATCTTGACCCGCCCGTCGGCCAGGACGTCGGCCACGTCTCCGAAAAGCTCGGACTTCTTGTGGCCGTTCTCGTCGAACTCGGGCACGCGAAAGTTCAGGATACTCTTCGCCGCCATCTGGGCCTGCTGCGCCTGGACGCCGCCGGCGCCCAGCAGGACCGCTGCCACCATCCATCGCCACCGGCTATGCCTGGCTGACCGTGTCATCAATGCTCCTCAGTACCGCCCAGAGCCGCCCCAGCGACGCCAGCGGAACCGTATTATCCTTGTCCGAAAGCGCCTGTTCGGGATTCGGGTGCGTTTCCAGGAAGACACCGTCGCACCCCGTGGCCACCGCGGCGCGCGCCAGCGCGGGCGCCCACCGTCCATCGCCGCTGCTGCGGTCACCCGCCCCGCCGGGCCGCTGAACGCTGTGCGTGGCGTCGAAAATCACCGGGTACCCGAACTCCCGCATCACGAGCAAGCTCCGCATGTCGGCCACGAGCATGTTGTACCCGAAACTCACGCCACGCTCCGTCAGGAGTATCCGCCGATTACCCGTGCTCTCGATCTTCTCGATCACATTCTTCATGTCCCACGGGGCCATGAACTGCCCCTTCTTGACATTGACAATCTTGCCCGTCTCGCCGCAGGCCACCACGAGATCTGTCTGGCGACACAGGAACGCCGGGATCTGCACGATATCCACGACCTCGGCCGCCCGCTTCGCCTCCGGCACGCTGTGGACATCCGTGATCAACGGCAGTCCGTAGCGCGCCTTGACCTCGGCCAGAATCGCGAGGCCCTGCTCGATTCCAGGGCCCCGGTACCCCCGCAGGGACGACCGGTTGGCCTTGTCGTAAGACGCCTTGAAGACCAACGGGATGCCCTTGGCTCGCGCGAGCCGGGCCAGGCGCGCCGCGATATCCAGGCAACCCTCGCGGCTCTCGATGACGCACGGCCCGGCCAGCAGGGCCAACGGATGGCGCCCGCCGAACTTGACCCCGCCACAATCGATGACTTTTACCGCCATGCCCTGACTCCCGCTTCCTGCCCTCACGCCAGACCCGCGGCGCGCAACGCGCGCTCGACCCGCGGCACATCCTCCGGCGTATCGACGCCGATGCCCGTGTCCTCCGTCTCGATCACCTTGATGGAAGCCCCTAAGTGAAGCGCCCGCAATTGCTCCAGTTTCTCCGCCAATTCCAACACACACGGCGGCTCGGCCACCAGTCGGTCCAGGAACGAACGCCGGTACGCGTAAATCCCGAGATGACGCCAGTGCCGCAACCCGGGCGGCGCCTCATCCCGCACGAAGGGAATCGCCGCCCTCGAAAAATAAAGGGCCCGTCCGCGCGAGTCCCACACCACCTTGACGACCGACGCCTTGCCCAAGTCCGAAACGTCGCGAATGGGCGTCGCGGCCGTTGCCATGTCCCACTCGGGATCGCGTACCATAGCGTCAGCCAGCCGGTTTATCAATCCCGGATCGATCAACGGCTCATCGCCCTGAACGTTGACGATGACGTCGGCCAGCCGCCCCGCGACCGCCTCCGCCACCCGGTCCGTCCCCGACGGATGATCGGAGCGTGTCATGGCGACCGTTCCGCCGGCCGCCCGGACCGCCGCCGCAATCCGCTCGTCATCCGTGGCCACCAGCACCTCGTCGAGCCGGCTGGCCTGGCGCACCTGCTCCAAGACACGCACGATCAGCGGCTTGCCGCACAACTGCACCAAGGCCTTGGCCGGCAGCCGCGTCGAGGCATACCGCGCGGGAATGACCCCCACCACCCGCACCCGTCCCAGGTCAGAGCTCATTGGCTTCCACGCTCCTCAGCAATTCGTCGGGCGAACAGGTCGCCGTCCCCAGTTTACCCACGACCACGCCGGCCGCGTTATTCCCCAGCACGGCCGCCTCGTCGAAAGCCGCCCCGGCAGCCAGTGCCAGGACGCACGTGGCGATCACGGTGTCGCCCGCGCCGCTGACGTCGAACACTTCGCGGGCGCGGGTCGGGATCACCCTCGGCGGACGATCCTTGGCGGCCAGGTACATGCCCTGCGGCCCCAGCGTAACGATCAACAAATCGGGCATCCATTCGCGCAGCAAGGCCTCGGCCGCCTTCCGGAGCGACGCATCCTGCAGGGGGTCGCCCGGCGGCGCGGGCCGCGGCGCCAGCCCCGCGCACACGTGCGCTTCCTTGTAGTTGGGCGTGGCCAGCGTGATGCCGCGAATCCGCAACTCGCGGTTATCCTTCGGGTCAAGCCCCACTGGAATGCCCTTGCGACGGGCCGCGCTGAGGGTCGCGTCTATGACCTCCTGCCGCACCAGGCCCTTGCTGTAGTCCTCGATCACCACGCCGGTGCACCCGGCGATCGTCCGTTCAATATCAGCGCACAGCGCCGCCACGGCATCGGGGGGAAATGGGGCGCCGTTCTCCCAATCGACCCGCACCAACTGCTGCCGGTCGGCCACGATCCGCGTCTTCACCGTTGTGCAGACGCCGGCCATCGTCCGCAGAGCTTGCGTCCCGATCCCGCCGGCTTCCATCGCCGCGCGCAGCTCGCGGCCGGCCGCATCGTCCCCCACGGCTCCCGCCATGATGGCCTGCCCGCCCAGGGCACGAATGTTGCTCGCGACGTTCGCGGCACCCCCGGGCACCTGTCGCTCCCGGGCCACGCGCACCACCGGCACGGGCGCCTCGGGCGATATGCGATCCACGGTCCCGTGAATATAGCGGTCAAGCATGACATCGCCCACCACGAGGATGCGCTGGTCGCGAAAAAGGTTCGTCAGGTGTCGGACTCGGTCGGAATTCATCATGGGACTCCAGTGGCCGGTTTGGGCGGCTCGGGCACAGACCACCAGTCCTGGCCGGCCGGGGGCGCTTCATCCCAAAGCCCCCGGTAAACCAGCTCCAGGTAGGCATTTTCCTCGGCGTTAATCCACGTCCGGTGAACGGCGCGCCCCGTGCCGCCGCCCGCCCGGAGAACACGGCCGGCCTGGAGTTCGAAAAGGCGCCATTGCCGCCCCGGGACCTGGACCGGGATCGACGTAAAGGTCAGGTCCTCAACGGCAGCCGTATTGGTCCCACCGGCCATCCAGGCGATCGCGCCGTCGCGCAGATCGAGGGCCATGTCCGGAAGCCCGCCGAACAAGGCTGCCGTCTGCCGCACGTCGCGCAATTCCCCAAGCCCCGCGAACGGAGCCGGCTTCCAGCCCCCGGCGTCGGACATCGTCAACGTCAGTTGCACGCCGCGGGCCTTCACGAGCACCGATGCGCCGGGCACCCATTCCAGACGCACCTCGCGGGCCGCAAACGACCCATTGGTCGTGCCCTCGTCCCGCGTCTTCAGATTCTCCAGCACGAGATCGTAGGGCAATGCAAATCGGGCGCCGCCGACGGCCAGGTTGAGCCCCGTGCGGTCCCGGAGGTAGTCGGCCAGCAGTTCGCATCCCCCCCGCGTCCGGACGGCAAAGGCCACGGCGACCAGCAGGATGGCCAGGATCACCAGTACGGTGGTCAGGAACCCCGCGATCGGGTGCGCATGGCCGGCCCGATGCCCGTCAACAGGCTCATGCGGCGTCTGGCTCATGACCCTCCACTCGCCGGCGTTCCCCGAACAGGAGTGTCCCGACGCGTACCCAGGTGGCACCTTCCTCGATCGCCGCGTCGAAATCGTGCGACATGCCCATCGAGAGCTCCGCCAGCGGTAACCCGGCGCGCGGGCTCCATTCGTCCCTCAACTGCCGCAGATGCCGGAAGAACGGTCGCGATTCCTCAGGATCCTCGGCGATCGGGGGCACGGTCATCAGGCCCGCAATCCGGACCCGGTGCAGCCGGCCGGCCGCTTCAAAGACTCCGCCCAATTCCTCGGGCTTCAGCCCGAACTTGCTGCGTTCGCCCGACACGTTCACTTCCAGAAAAACAGGAAGGACGCGCCCCTCCTCGGCGCACAGGCGGTCCACGCATTCGAGCAGCCTCACCGAGTCCACCGCGTGCAGCACCTCGAACAGGCTGACCGCCTCCCGGACCTTGTTGGTCTGCAGGTGGCCGACGAAATGCCAGTGCAGCCCGCCCGAGCACAGGGGAATCTTCTGGCGGGCCTCCTGGACACGGCTTTCGCCAAAGCAATCCAGGCCGGCCCGCACGGCCTCCTCGATCTCCTCGGGACCGTGCATCTTGCTCACCGGCAAGAGGCGCACGGAGTCCGGGGCGCGGCCGGCCCGGAGGCACGCAGCCGACATCCGTTCCCGGATCCCCTCCAAGCGACTGGCCAGCGTCTGCTCCATGCTTCAGCCTCTCACGACGCCCGCCGGCCCTTGACTGCCCGCGACAGCGTCACAGGATCGGAGTACGCGATGCCGCTGCCGGCCGGCATGCCCGACGCCAGTCGCGTCACACGCAACGGCTTCGACTTCAACAACTCGGTGATGTAGCTTGCCGTGGATTCGCTTTCCACGTCCGTCCCCAGGGCGAGAATAACTTCCTCGAACTTCTCTTCCGCGATCCGCCTCATGAGCGACCCGAGGCGCATGTCCTTCGGGCCCTCGCCGTGCATCGGCGAAATGATGCCCATCAAGGCGTGGTAACGTCCCTTGAAACTGCCCGTGCGCTCGATCGCGATGATATCGCTCGGGTCCGTCACCACGCACAGGACGCCCTGGTCGCGCGCGGGATTCGTGCAGAGGCGGCACGGGTTATCCGCCGCCACCGTCAGGCCGCCGCAACGGCCGCAAAGCCGGACGTTCGCCTGCGCCTCGCGCAGGGCCTCCAGCAACTCGCGAAGCGCGCCGTCGGGATCCCATGCCAGCCGGTAGGCCATGCGCTCGGCCGACCGGCGGCCGACGCCGGGCAACCGTGCGAGCGCCGCCGTCAGCCGATCGAGATGTTCGAGCCCGTTCACGGCGAGTTTACGCTCAACCCAGGCCCGGCATCCCCGGCAAAGCCAGTCCCGCCGTCGCCTTCTTCATTTCGGCGGCCGACATGTCCCGGGCCTTCTTTATGGCGCCATCGACGGCAGCGAAGACCAAGTCCTCGAGCATATCTTTGTCGGCCGGGTTGATGACCTTCGGGTCGATCTTGATCGATACCAGGTTCCCATCGCCGGAAACCGTGGCCGTCGCCATGCCGCCCCCGCTTGAGAACTCCACGCGCCGGGTGGTCAACTCCTGCTGGATGCGTTCAACGTCGCGCTGCATCGCGGCGGCCTGCTTCATCAGTTTCATCATGTTCATAAATACCTCGCTACAGCCTTCAGCCTAATCAACCTGGCACTTACTCGCGAATATCGACGATACTGCCGTTGAACGTCTCCAGGGTCTTGCGGACCACCGGGTCCTTTAGCCAATCCTGGCGCGTCTTGGCGCCTTTGCCGGGCGCCGCTTTGCCCAGACCGGGACCGGTGCCATCGGCCGTGTGGTCGGCTGGCACATCCGCCTGGCCCTGCGCCTCCATCAACCGGTACTCCACGTTGACGGGCCGCTTCAAGATTTGCGACAGCACCTGTTGGGCCGCGCGGTGGTGCGCCGTCATGCGCATGCGTTCGGCATGCTGGGCGAACTCCGGGTCAAAACCGATTACCACCCGGTCCGCCGTGACTTCCAGGGGCCGGGCATCAATGAGCGCTCCGCGCGCCAGCGACGCGTTCTTCCCGATCTGGTCGATCACCTCATGCCAACGCGCCACCAGGTCGGCCAGTTCCGCCGCGGGCGCTGCCGGTGGCTTGGTCGGTACCGGCTTGGGAACGGCGGGTGCCCTGGCGGATGCGGACGGCGGTTCGCGCCGGACGGTCGCGGCATATCCGCCCGTGGGCGCCTCGTCCACCCGGGCGGCGGGCGCGGGTCGGGGCACGGCCCCGCCGGATGCAGGCGGCGGCGGGGTCGTCGGGGCCGGCGCGCCGCCCGCCCCCACCTGCAAGTCGTCCACGCGCCGGATCAACTCGTCGATCGACACCGCAGTGGCCCGGGCGCACCGGATCAAGGCGGTCTCCACCAGCGTACGCCGCGACAACGCGAAGCGCATCCGGTCCTCAGTCGCAGCCAGCACCTCGGCCATCCGAAGCAGCCGATCGGCATTCGCCAGCCCGGCCTGGACTTTGAGCACTTCCACCTGCGTGGACAGAATGTCCATGCTTTGCACGGCCTGAGGCGCGCACTGGTAGACCAGCAAATTGCGGATGTGATCCAGCAACTCGAGGAGCAACCGCTGCATGTCTTTGCCGGCCGCATCCAAGTCCGCCACGATGCGAATCAGGGCCGGCACATCGCCCTTCAGCACGGCTTCGGCCAGCGACTCCAGCGTGTGCCGGGCCACCAGGCCGAACACGGCCAAAACGTCCTCCTCGGTGATCTTGTCTCCGCGAAAGGCAATCAGTTGGTCGAGGGCCGACTCCGCATCGCGCAGTCCGCCTTCCGCGCCCCGGGCGATGGCCAGCGCCGCATCCTCGTCCAAGGCAACTTTCTCCTCGCGGGCGATCAGCAACAGGCGTTCCACGATGAGGGCCGCCGGGATCCGCCGCAGGTCAAAGCGCTGGCAGCGCGACACGATCGTCGGCAGCACCTTCTGCGCCTCGGTGGTCGCAAAGACAAACTTCACGTGCGCCGGCGGCTCCTCCAGAGTCTTCAGAAGCGCGTTGAAGGCCGCCGTGCTCAACATGTGGACTTCGTCGATGATGTAGATCTTGTACTGGCCGCGGGTGGGGGCGAACTTCACGCTCTCGCGCAACTCGCGGACCTGGTCGACGCCCGTGTTGGAGGCACCATCGATCTCCAGGACATCCATCGAGGAGCCGGCCATGATCTCCTTGCAGGAATCGCAGACGTCGCACGGTTCGGGCGTCGGGCCCTTGGCGCAGTTCAAGGCCTTCGCAAAAATGCGGGCCAGGGAGGTCTTGCCGATCCCGCGGGGCCCGACGAACAGGTAGGCGTGCGCAATGCGCTTCGCCTTGATGGCGTTCTGAAGAGTCTGCGTTACATGGCCCTGTCCGACCACGTCCGCAAACTGTTGCGGTCTCCATTTTCGAGCCAGAACTTGGTATGCCATGGTGCCAATCCCGCCAATCGATCGTCCTACGCGCCCAGCGGCCTCGTGGTTCCACGTTCCCACGCGCCCAGCGGCCTCGTGCCGCTCGTGGTTCCACATTCGCACGCGCCCAGCGGCCTCGTGCCGCTGGAGCGGCCCATTTCAGCTTCCCGCGACGCAAGGTCGCGGGGAGCTCACGCCCGGGCGCAACTACACCTCATAGCCGGCCGATCATACCCGGATACCGGCTCCAATCAGGACACCTGCGGCACCCGGACCCATGGCCTGCCGTTGCTACCTTCCGGTCCTGGCGGAGTTCGGCCCGTTTCCGATGCACAGGGCCCGATCTTCAACGCCGGTACCCGGATACGATCGGCCGGAGCTCAGGCGGGATCTCGCACATCCCTCTCCCGCTCCGGCGCAATTCGGCCATACCCTAGCCGCCGGAATGGCTTTTTTCAAGGAGATTGCGGGTCAATGACGCACGGTCGAGTTGCGCCACATTAGATGTTACCGAAGGGAAGGAGGTGGACGGGAGGGAGAGAGACGGTTGCGCCATAATTGATGTTACCGAAGGAAAGGGAACATTCAGCTATGGTCAGCCAGTCGAAGCGGGAGT
>CAITUY010000093.1 GCA_903895695.1 uncultured bacterium | reverse complement strand
TTACGCGGTCTCCCGCCCATTCGCGCACCGCTTCGGCGCGGTTGCCGCATCAATCGCCTCCATTGCCTGTGTCATGCGCCAAAAATACATCCTTGGCGAAGCGCGGCGGCACTGCCGCCACGCTTCGCTAAGGATTCGGGATATCCTTGTCTGGCTTCGATTCGGCTTGCGTTATGAAATGGGAACTGGGGCAATAGAAGTCGCATTGATCACCAAGCCCTGTGAGTTCATTGCCAAGCCATGCCGGTTGGACACTCGAAGGCTCGAAGCGATACCCGGCATTGCGGAGGCCCAGCGGGTCCTGCGTTTTGAATCTCTTGACCAGATGCTCGGATAGAGGCCCCATTTTGTCTGGGTCGTTGCGAGTATCCCCGGTCGTAGTTCTGGCGTCGGCAGCGAGGACACGAAGAAGATGTTGCGCGCCACACGCGGCAAGGTGTTTACCCTTCGGAACCTGGACCGGTTGGTCGAATGCACTAGACTGGCCGAGTTCGTGACACGATGAGGTCAAGTCCGTCTACATTTCCGGGGCTTCTTTGGCTGGAGATGAACGCGGTCAACGCCCGCGTCTACAGCTGAAGTCTTCGGGCGCGCTGTAGCCGCGCACGTTGGGCGCGGTGGGAATGGAGCGGGTACAGTCCCTGACTTCCTAGTTCCAGATTCGGAATCCCGGCTCGCCTCCGCCCGCTTCGCCTCACCGGCCGTTGCCGAGAACCAGATCCACCCTCGTGATGCCGTTGCTGGATCCTACGGTGACCGTACCTTGCTCGAACGTTTGCAGCCAGTCGGCGGCTTCGCGACAGATGGCGAGCGTCGAACGCCAATCGGACTGGCCGTTGTTCTGGCCCTCCGTGGCGATTGCGAACAGCGACGCGGTTGCCGTCGCGTCGCGGATCGACCTCGCGGCGGCCTTGAGGTCGAGCCAGGCCGCGGCGGACGCGGGCGCCCGGGTGGCGGCTTCGGCCCAAGGCGCGGCGGTCGGGGCCGGCGCGGCAGTCGTTTCCCGTTCGGCGAGACGTTTTTTCAGGATGGCCGCATTGCTGCAGAAGAAGAGCCAGCCGTCGGACAACGTACAGGCAATGCGTTCGTCGGGTTCGAACTTGGCGTAGAAACCCGACCGCAGTTCCTGGATCAGCGTGACCACACCGTCGTCGCCCAGCGCCGGGCTGCGGGCCAGGCTCGACCCGTAGCGCGCATTCAGTTGGTCGAGTGAGCCGTCAAGCCGGGTGTCGGTCCCCTCGGCTGATCCGACCTGGAAACCCACCACCAGCGTCGGGACCTTCAGGCCTTTGGTCAGGGCGCCCAGCGTGGCCCCAAGCGGGCCGCGGATACGGCCGCTGTGGCCGGGGTTGAGCAGCGCCACAACGGCCAGCGCACCCGGGGGCGCATCATTCGCGGCGAGCAGCGACCGCACGGGATCCATCCATAGCGGCGCATCGGAGCGGAGCAGGAGCGGCGAGACGGCCCCGAGCGGGAGGAAGGCGATCAGGTCGGGGCTGTCCCCAAGGAGTCGCGCCACGGGCGCCAGCCGCGACGCGGACAGTGGGCCGGCGGCGCCGGGCAGGGCGGCAGGAGTGGCAACGTGTACCGCGATGCGGCGGTCGCTCGCCAGGTCGAGGGTGTAGGCCAGCACGTCCGCTGCTGTTCCATCCGCCGGGGCCGCGCCGGGCATGGCGAACCAGCCCCAATGAGCCGGCAGATCGCTTGGCAGCAGGGCGCGGGCTTTTGCGAGCAGCCCCGATGACTTAAGTGAGGGCTTCCACGGGTAGCGGTCGCCGGTTTCGAGCAACCAGCGCGCGCCGACGGGATCAAGCGAGATACACCCCACGACGACCCCGTCCACCAGGGCCAGGGACAGGCGTTGACCGGGTTGCGAGAATTTCGTGCTCGTGATGTAGACGGTGCGGCCGCTCTCGACCGGGACGGGTCGGAAATCCGCTGTGCGGGTAAAGGGCACTTGCAGCCGCAGCTTCAGGCTTTCGACCCCGCCAATCCACGAAGCGAAAACCCAGGCGGGCCGGTTCTGGTAACCCAGCGAGGGAACGTAGGCCAGCACGGTCTCGCGTCCGGCGAGCTGGCGGATCCAGGACTGCGTTTCGGGATCCGTGGTCAGCTTGGCGATATCCTTGGGCTTGACCCCCGCCGCCGCGAGCAGGTTGGTGATGACGGGATTGCGAACCAGCGTGGGCCACTCGGCGGCCAGGCCGCGGTGAACGCTGACGAGCGAAGCGGAGGCCGGGATCGCCTCGAAGACACGGTCCGGGCGGTAGGGGATGTAGGCCATCCAGCCCAGGAACAGGATCACGAAGGCCGCCAGCAACGTCCAGAAGGCGCGGCGGCGGGTCATAGGCGCACCGTTCCGACGAGCTCACCGGCGGAGGCCAGCCCATGGGCTCCAAGGTAACGCGTGATGCCGTCGACGACCTCGAGCGCCGTGAGCGGCTCGGTGAAGTTGGCGGTGCCGACAGCCACGGCGCTGGCGCCGGCGATCATGAACTCGATGGCTTCGCGCGCCTGGGTGATGCCGCCGATCGCGATCAGCGGCACCTTGACGGCCCGGGCCGCGTCGTAGACGAGCTTGACGGCGATCGGATGGATGGCCGGGCCGCTCAAGCCGCCGGTCACGTTCGCCAGGACCGGACGCCGGCTCTCAATGTCGATCACCATGGCCGGATAGGAATTGATCAGCGAAAGGGCATCGGCCCCGTTTTCAACGCAGCAGCGGGCAAACGCGGCGATGTCGGAAACGTTCGGGGCCAGCTTGGGGATGATGGGCAGACGGGTGCGGCGGCGCACGGCGCCGACCACGCGGGCGGTGGATTCGAGATTCGTCCCGAACGCGCTGCCCCCGGCCTTGATATTCGGGCAGGAGATGTTGATCTCCAGGCCAGCGATACCCTCAGTACCATCCAGGCGTGCGGCCACTTCGGCATATTCCTCCGCGGTCTTGCCCCAGATGTTGACGATTACGGGGACGTCGAAGTGACGCAGAAAGGGCAGGTATTTTGCCACAAAGCCCTGCACGCCGGGATTCTGGAGGCCGATGGCGTTGACCAGGCCGCCGGACACTTCGACAAGGCGCGGCGTGCGGTTGCCGCCCCAGGGCTCGAGGCTGATGCCCTTGACCACAATGGCGCCGAGACGGTTGAGATCGACGAGGTCGGCGTATTCCGGCCCATAGCCGAAGGTGCCGGAGGCCACCATGACCGGGTTCTTCATCCGGATGCCGGCGAGCGTAATTCCGAGTTGCGGCGTCGTCATGGTTCAGATGGCTCCCACACCACCTCGCGGGACTCGAAGATCGGGCCGTCCTTGCAGACCCGGGCGAGCGTCTCGACGCCGTCCTTGCGGATCATTTGGACGCAGGCCAGGCAGGCCCCGACACCGCAACCCATATGGCGGTCCAGGGAGAGCCAGCCTTTCCAACCGCCGGCCACGGCCCGTTCGCCGACGGCCCGCAGCATGCCGTTCGGCCCGCACGCGAAGAACTCCGGTTCCCGCCGGGCTTCACCCAGCCACGCGTCGAGGGGCGCTGTCACGAGGCCGCGCACGCCGAGCGATCCGTCGTCGGTGGCCAGCCGCACGTCCCAGCCGAGGGCCTGGAAGCACTCGACGCACAGAATGTCGGCGTTCGTGGCGCCGCCGGCAAAGAGCAGTCCGGTGCGGGGGAGGCGGCTGGCGAGAAAATAGAGGGGCGCGACGCCATAGCCGCCCGCCACGAGCACAGGCAGCGCGATGGCGTCGGCGGTCGGCAGCGGGAAGCCGTTGCCCAGGGGTCCCAGAACGTTCATGGCGTCGCCGAGGCGAATGCTCTTCATGGCGGCAGTGCCGCGTCCAATGGTCTTATAGAGTATGGAAACGCAATCGCCGTCCACCCGGTAGATGCTGAACGGCCGGCGCAACACGGCATCGGAGAGCATGGCGAGGCGCAGGTGCACGAACTGGCCGGGCCGGGCCTGGGCGGCGACCCTCGGCAGGCGGAGGGTCAACACGCGGTAAGCCGAGCCCATGGGCTCGTGTGCCACGACAGAGCCTTCTTCAACGTGCATGGAGGATGGCGTCATGTCGCGGCACACTAGCGACTTGCCGCGACGCGTTCAACCAAATCCGCCAGCCGTTCGTCGGCTTGCGGCAGGGCGCGGGCGCGGGCGGCCCGGTTCATGGCGGTCCGGCGGTCCGGGTCGGCGGCCAGGGGTTCGAGCAGGGCGGCGAGTCGTTCGGGAGTCAAATCGGTCTGGTCGAGGTGCACGGCGGCGCCGGCCGACTGCAGTGCCTGGGCGTTGGCCCGCTGGTGATCGCGGGCCGCCTGGGGGTAGGGGACCAGGACGGCCGGCAGGCCGAACAGGGCAAGTTCCGCGCACGAGGCCGCCCCGGAGCGGCAGACAGCCACGCTGGCCGCGCGGTAAGCAGAGGCCATGTCGTTCAGGAAGCCGTGCACCGTGTGGGAAATGCCGGCAGCCTCGTAAGCGGCTTGCACGGCCGCGCGGTCGCGTTCGCCGGCGAGATGAACGGCATGCACGACGCGGCCCGCGCGGCTCAAGAGCGACAGCGCTTCGGGCACAACCTGGTTGAGCCGCTGCGCGCCCTGACTGCCGCCCATGACCAGTACCGTGAACCCGGCTGGTGCGGCGGTTGCCTGCGCGGCGGCGCCCAACTCGCGCCGAACCGGGATGCCGGTCAACTCCAGTCGCGGATGCCGGAGAAGACCGCGGGTCTCCTCAAAACTGATGGCGATGGCGTTCGCAAACCGCGCCAGCTTCTCAATGGCCTGGCCCGGTATCACGTTGGCCTCGTGCAGAACCACAGGGATGCCCAGGCGCCGGGCAGCCAGGACGGGTCCCACCGACGTGTAACTGCCCATGGCCAGCAGCGCGTGGGGTCGGCTGCGGCGCAGTTCCGCCACGCACCGGCAGTAGACGCGGGCGAGCAGCAGCAGCGAGCGGGGCAGGCGAAGCGGGCGGCCCGAGAGACCCACGGCCGGTATGGTCACCACTGGGCCGTCCCAGGACTGCAGCGTCGCTCCCTCAATGCGATTGCCGCCCAGCCAGACCTCGACCCGATGGCCGCGGCTTTGCAGCACGCGGGCCGTGGCCAGGCCGGGGTACATGTGACCGCCGGTGCCGCCGCACGAGACGCAGAACGTGAGGGAACGACTCATCCGTATTTCTTCTTCAGGGCTGTGATGTCCACGGCCGGCTTGGGCAGGCGCAGATCCATCGATTCCAGCGTTTGCCGCAGCACCTCGGAGACCGCGTAGTTGCGATACCACTTGTGATCGGCCGGAATGACATGCCACGGCGCCCACGGCGTGCTGCAGCGCTCCAGCACTTCCTCGTAGGCCTTGACGTAGTCCTTCCAATACCCGCGCTCTGTGAAGTCGGCTTCCGCCACTTTCCAGTTGCGCGCCGGATCGTCGAGCCGTGTTGCCAGACGTTTCAGTTGTTCCTTGCGGCCGACGTGCAGGAAGAATTTGCAGATGGTCGTGCCGCTGTCGACGAGCATCTTCTCGAAGGCGTTAATGTGATCATAGCGCGCCTTCCAAATGGGTTCGGGCACGAGGTGATGGACACGGACCACCAACACGTCTTCGTAATGCGAGCGGTTGAAGACTCCGATCATGCCGCGGGCCGGCGCCTGCTTGTGGATACGCCAGAGGAAATCGTGGGACTGTTCCTCGCCCGAGGGCACTTTGAAGGAGGTAACATGGCATCCCTGCGGGTTGAGACCGGTGAGGACGTGGCGCACCACGCCATCCTTGCCCGCGGCATCCATGGCCTGTAGCACGATCAGGACGGACCGCCGGTTTTCCGCGAATAACGTGTACTGCAGCTCCGCGAGACGCTCGACGTCCCGGCTCAGTTGATTGAGTGCGGCGGCCTTGTCCTTGACACCAGGCGTCGCATCGGTGTCGAAACGCCCGAGCGACATTGCGCTGGCGGGTTTGACGCGAAAATGACTGGCGATGTTCATGCTGGAATCCTCCCGTGCCACTCATGATAAGGGTCCGGTCGAAGCGGGGCAAGTGTCCGCTGAAGGACCTGGACCGCATGCGGCGCGAAAAGCATTTGCGCGTTTCCCGCCGAGTGCTAGCTTTGGTCGCAAACACGGCCCGGGGTCGCAAAGGCAACGGCAGTCGTGAAGGGACGGGAGCCACCTATGAATGACGCCATCGCATCCGATGCCAACCTCGTGGCCTACTGCGGGCTCTATTGCGGTGCTTGCGGAGCCTATGTGAAGGGACGATGTCCCGGCTGCCACGAGAATACGAAGGCGACATGGTGCACGGTCAGATCGTGCTGTATCGAGCATAACCATGCGACGTGCGCCGATTGCTCCGCACACCTGAACGCCATGGACTGCCGGAAATTCAACAATGCGATCTCCAGGCTGGTGGGGTTCTTTCTGCGGTCGGATCGGGCGGCGTGTATCCGGCAGATCAAGGAACTGGGTGTAGCCGGTCACGCGGAGAATATGGCCCGGAACAAGAGGCAGACCATGCGGAAAGGGAGCGGTTGCTAACGTTTCCGTAATAGTCCAGACATGGACTTGCCGCCGATCCGGACCGGCTGCTGCATGTGTTTCGACAGGGTAAGGAGAGAAGAGCATGGTATCGCAAACGGGTTGGCGAAAGCTCGCGGTTTGGTGTGGCGTTCTAATGTGCCTGGGGCTGACCGCGGCGGCCGAGCGCGTCGAACTGCCATTGAACGGCGCTTGGGAATTCCGGTCCGTTGGCACGGGTCAGGTGTGGCGGGCCGGCATGGTGCCGGGCTGCGTGCATACGGACCTGCTGCGGTTGAATGCCATTCCCGACCCATTCATGGGGGAGAACGAGGCGCGTCTGCAGGGACTGGAACTGCGGGATTGGATTTACCGCCGCACCTTCGACATTCCGGCTGCGCTCCTGGGTCGGCAGAGCGTGGAACTCGTGTGCGAGGGACTTGACACCCTGGCGACCCTGCGTCTGAATGGCACGGTCGTGGGCAGCGCCGACAACATGTACCGGCGTTGGACGTTCCCGGTTCGGGACCAACTCAAACCCGGCACGAACGTCCTCGAAGTCATCTTCCGTTCTCCCGTGCGCGAACTGAGCGACATGACCGAGTACCGGCTGGGCCTGTTGCCTGCGTCAAACGACCCTGTGGGCGGCAGCTCGTTCTTCCGCAAGGCGCCGTACCAGTTCGGCTGGGACTGGGGGCCCCGGTTCGTCACGTGCGGCATCTGGAAGCCCATCCGCCTCGTCGCAACCGACGACCCGAGGATTCTATACGTGACCACCCGGCAGCAGCACGATCCGGATGCCGCCGGCACCGGCCGCGTGGTGACGCTGACCGTCGATGTAGAGGTGACCTCGCCCCGGGCGTGCCGCGCAACCCTTGAGGCGAATGCCGCCGGTGCCGCGGCGCGCGCCACCGTGGATGTTCCGGCCGGCGTCTCGCATCATTCCGTGACCGGCCTCGTGAATAACCCGCGCCTCTGGTGGCCGGCCGGTTCCGGCGAGCAGGCCTTGTACCCGTTGCGCGTGGACGTGACACCCGAGCGGGGAACGCCGGACACGTGGACCGGGCGGCTGGGGTTCCGCACGATCCGTCTCGAAACGCTCCGCGATGCCAAGGGTGTATCGTTCCAATTTGTCGTGAACGGGAAGCCGGTGTTCTGCAAGGGCGCCAACTGGATTCCGTGCGATTCCTTTCCGTCGCGGGTCACACCCGAACGGTACCGTCTGCTGCTGCAGGATGCCGCCGCCTGCCACATGAACATGATTCGCGTGTGGGGCGGCGGAATCTATGAAAGCGACGCGTTCTATGATTTGTGCGACGAGTTGGGCTTGATGGTCTGGCAGGACTTCATGTTCTCGTGCAGCCTCTATCCCGCCGACGAGCGATTTCTGGCGAACGTGGGCGAAGAGGTCCGGCACCAGGTGAAGCGCCTGGCGTATCATCCGAGCCTCGCGCTTTGGTGCGGCAATAACGAGTGCGAGGCGGCCGTGCGCCGCTGGTACCGGAAGGAATCGACGGAGTGGGGCCGCTATACCGCGCTCTTCCACGGACTGCTGCCGCGCCTGTGCCGGGAACTCGATCCCGACCGGCCCTACTGGCCCTCCAGTCCGCACGCCATCGAGGCGGAGAACCCTGGCACGCCGTCGGACGGCGATATCCACGTGTGGTCTGTGTGGCACGAATCGCAACCGTTCGAGGCGTATCAGGACGTCAAGGCACGTTTCGTATCGGAGTTCGGCTACCAGTCCTTCCCGGTTCTGGCCACGGTCCGATACTATGCGGGGGACGACTTGAACCTCACGGCGCCCGCCATGGCGGCGCACCAGAAGAACCGCGGCGGCAATGGGCGGATCCTGACGCAGATGATGGATCGGTTTCGCGTACCGACCGGGTTCCGGAATTTCGTGGTGTTGTCGCAGATCCAGCAAGGCTTGGCCATGCAGACAGCCGTGGAGCATTGGCGGCGCCTGATGCCGTTCTGCATGGGCACGCTTTACTGGCAGTTGGACGACTGCTGGCCGGTGACGAGTTGGAGTTCGCTGGACTACTTCGGCCGCCGCAAGGCCTTGCACTACTTTGCGCGCCGGTTCTACGCCCCGCTCCTGGTCAGCACGACGGGTGGGGATGGCGTGGACCCTGTGAATGTGCATGTCACGGTCGAGTCGGACACGGTGGCCACCGGGACGGTCACGTGGGTGCTACAGACTTACGCCGGGAAGCGCATCGCCGAGGGAACTGAGGCCTGGCTGAACGAATCCCCGGGAACGACCCTCGCGACCACCGTACCGGCGGACCTCTACCTGGAGGACGACAGGACCAACCTGCAGGCGAGCGCCGTCTACACGCCATTGAACACCTATCTGTCGGTCCGGGCCACGCTGGGCTCGGAAACGTCGCGCACGATACAGCACTTCGCGCGGTTCAAGGACCTGGAATTGCCTCGGCCGGTCCTGCGCGTGCAATCCGCGCCTACGGCTACAGGAGCCCGCGTAACCGTGTCGAGTGATGTTTTCGCCAAATGGGTATGGATCGAGGCCGATGGGGGCGTCGAGGGACGGTTTGACGACAACTATTTCGACCTTGAGCCGGGCGAATCGCGGACGATCGACTACCAGGGCCCGGTGCCGGCCCATTTCGTGGCGCGCTCGCTGGTCGATACGTACACCGACCTGTCAGGCGCGGTCGCTCCGTCGGCGGTGACGCAGGGGCCGTAGAGTTTTAAGGAGTGATCTGGCCGCCGGTCCGGATGAGAGTTTCCAGAGGCTCGACGTCTGCCCCATCTTTGGTAAGCGGCCAAATGAGGGATCTGAGCGCGCCCAGCCGCATGCTGAGACGACCGGCGGAACGAGGTGTGATCCGGGTGACGGTTACGCGGCGTTATGATACCGATCACACCCGGGATGTCTCGTCCCCACTGTCGGCACTGCGCCTTATGGCACATAGGCGGGGTATAAAGGCCGTTGATATCCTGACGCGAACCAGTCTATGGGTGAGGCGATTGACCAAGTTCGCCTCGATCCGGCGGTCACATGGGCGAGCTGTGGCCGCCGTGCCAAACAGAGTCTTGCAAGCTGAGGATCTTGCTGGCACTTTGTTGGACGTTTTACTAGGACCCGTCTCCGATCTGGTTGCGCATGTATCGACTGCTCGAATCCAGATTGTACCGGGAAAGTCAGCCAGGAGTGCCGTCGCATGAAAAAGTTCTCGTCGTCGAACCCAAGCCCGGCGGGGCGAACAACCTATCGGCTGGAATTTCGCGCAGGGCGGCCGCTTATCGTCAGTGGTGACGGTAAAGTGATTCCGCCCTCCTGTTACTGCGACTGCATTGTGGGGAATTTTGACGAGTGGGTGGCCCGAAACCGGGATTTCGTCGAGAGCGGAGTCCACCTCTATTTCCTGTCGCCCCTACATGACTGGACTTCTCTGTCGTCGTTGTATTGGACCGATGACGGCGTCTACCCCCACCCCCGGGAAGAGCAGGCCGCCAAAGACGTCGATGGACAGGCGCATGCGATCCTGGCCATGGATCCACAGGCCCTGTTCTATGTCCGGCCCAGTGAAGCGGTTCCCAAAGCGTGGTCGGTGAAGCATCCCGGCGAGATGCAGCTTAGCAGCTCCGGGCAAAGGCTGGACCAACTCTCCCTGGCGGCAACGTTCGGATGGGAGCATTTTCACCGCTACCTGCGGAATGTCGTCGCCTATTGCGAGGCCCGGCCATGGGCTGACCGTATTGTCGGCTATATGTACTTCGCGATGGGTGAAGGCCTGACAAACCTGGCCTGCAACGGGTTCACCTTTGATGTGAGCGACGCGATGCAGGAGGCTTTCCGGCGCCACGTTCGAACAAAATACGGTACCGACGAGGCCTTGCGTGCGGCGTGGAACGATCCTGCCATCGCGCTGGACGCGGTGCGGGTTCCGACCGAGGCGGAGTGGAAAGCCAAGCGTGAAACGCTTCTGCATTGGCCTGAACCGGCCTCGATTCAACGTGAGCGTGATTTCTTCGAACTCCAGGCCGTGCTGTTTCGGCGTTACGTTCGCGATATCATGGGGACGTTGCGCGAAGCCACCGCGGCTCGTCCGGTATTGCTGGGCATTGACGCGCTCAAACAACCGATGATGGGCTGGTTGCTCAACCAGGCGTTCGGCCGCCAGGATTGGATCACGGATCCCATGGGCGACTATCCTGAAATGACCCTGCCCAGTGGCGCCATTGACGTCGGTGATCTGTTGGACGACGAGGGCTGGGATGTGGTCATCACGCCATCCGACTACACGGCCCGGTCAGTCGGCTATGGCTGGGAATCGGAGGGGGTGAACGATTCCCTGCGCTTGCGGGGCAAGACCATGCTCGTGGAAAACGATGCCCGCACCTGGATGGGACAGGAAGCCGAGACACTCGGGGCCTTTCTGACGCCGGCGGAAGTCCGCGCGGGCCTGCTTCGCAATACCGCCTGGACGCTGACCCGCGGGCATCTGCACTACTGGATGAACGTCGGCAGCAGTTATTTCCATGACCCGAAGATCCACGAGGCGGCCGTGCGGGACGAGCGGCGGTTGCTCGATGCGAGTATCAACTGGCCGCATCGGGAAACCGAGCATGCCCTCTGCCTTGTCATCGACGACAGCAGTCCCCGGCACGAGAACGGGACGGCGGGGTATCAGCAGGTGGCCACGCTCTGGCAACGCCACCTGGGGCTCGCCCATTGCGGGGTTCCTTACCGTGTTCATCTGTTCTCCGATCTGGTCCGGCATAATATGCCGAAGTACCGGACCTATCTGTTCCCGAACCTGTTCGAAGTGAACGACGAGCGGCTGGCGGTGCTGCGGCGGACGGTACTGTGCGGAGGCCGGCTGGCGATTTTCGGGCCCGCCACCGGGATAACCAACGGGGCGAAGCTTGGGGCTGAGGGGATCAGCCGGCTGCTGGACGTGGAGTTCGAGATGGTTTCGAAACAGGCGCCGCGACGGGTACTGGTGCACGGATCGCATCCGCTGACGGCACCGCTGCCCGCTTCGCTGACTTACGGTGACAGTTATGCGTATGGGCCCATCCTCATTCCGACGCGGGCCGCGGTTAAGGCGGGTGGATTTACCGTCCTTGGCAGCGCCACCACCTTCTGGGGCATCAACAAACCGGGGCTGATTCTGAAGGAAATGCCGGACTGCAAAATGGTTTGGAGCGTTGCCATGCCCTTGCCGGCGAATCTGCTTCGCGAATGCTGCCGGTATGCGGGCAGTCACATCTGGTGCGAGGAAGATGACGTCGTGCTGGCGAGCGAGACTGTGGCGGCCGTGCATTCGGTCAAGGCGGGGCCCCGGACGCTGCTGCTGCCGACGCCCCGGCCGGTGTGGGATCTGCTGACCGGCGAGAAGCTGGGCGCGGCCATGACGCGTGTGCAGATGGTGATCACGCCACCGGAAACGCGGCTGTTCTATTTCGGGGATGACGCGCCCTAGCAGCCTGTTGAAAAAGGCTGGAGCCCTCTTCAGTGGCCGCGCCCGTGAGGGCGTGGTCCCGCGATTTGCAGGTATCTCGCACAGTTGTCCACCGCCTTACGGCGGCGGCCACGTCTTTTTCAACGGGCTGCTAGGTCTGCGTGGGACGAGTTCTTCTGCCACACGACAGGGAGATTCATCACGCACGTCTCTCGTATTCCCGCACATACTCCAGGTAGAACTGAAAACTCTCCAACGACACGTTCGGCGGCACTGTGTGATCCAGGGTGGGAATCAATCCCCCGTTCCGGTCGAACCGGCTCAGAACCCGGTCCACTTCCCTACGGATGGCATCCCGACTTCCCGCCAGCGCACGCTTGTCGATGCCGCCCATGATACCGAGGGACGGGAACTCCTCCCGGATCTGCGCCACATCCATCCCGGCCTGTACTTCGAACGGCATAAGCGCGTCAGCCCCCGCCTCCAGGAATAGAGGGATCATCTTGCGGCAGTCGCCATCGGTATCGACAAGGATTGCCTCGACCCCGTTCTTCCGTGCCAACGTAATGAGGTCGCGATAACACGGCGACATGAATTGCCGGAAGTGCTCCGGACTGATGAGCGGTCCGTTCTTGTAGCACATGTCCTCCCAGACCAGGATGCAATCCACTCGCACGCTCCGTGTCAGTTCCGTGACCAATGCTGCATAAAGTCCCAACCAGTTATCCATGACCTCTGCGAACAGGGCAGGATCGTCAAAAATGACGTAGGAGAGGCCTTCGTCGCCGAACAGGTTGCGGGCATGCCCGAAGATGCCACAGATCGGCAGCATGGTCGGCACATCGGTATTGGCACAGGCCTCTTTCAGTCGGTCAACGTTTCCAACCCGCCCGGGGGCGTCGGCCGGGTTCAGTCGCGCCTTGACAGCCGCCCAGTCGCCGCGGTCTGTGACTGGGAACCGGATGAACTGCGGCATGGATGTGTCGCGCGCCGTCGTCAACTCCTTCTTCACGACGCCATCGGAATCGCTGTATACGCGGTATTCGGCGGTCTCTTCGAGGGTCTTGCTCTCGAACTGCGGATGGTACGGCGAGTTGGTGTAGCCTGAGTTGATGCCGATGCGCAGCAACGGATCCATCCCGAAATAGGACTCGAACCGGGCATCCGGCGGATACCCTTCGTTGACCCACCGTTCCCGCGTTGTCGGCCATGGACCATGCTCGTACCGGAAGAAACGATCGACCGGTTGGCAACGCAGACTCGCCATGAACCGTTCGCGACTGGTCATCCTTGAGGCCCTTTCCGTTCGGAGAACTTCCCTTCGACAACCGAGTTTCCCGGCGCATGCAGTTTGAAGTCGACATCCCAATCCCTGGGCCAGGCAGGCAAGGTGCGCAGGGCGCCACCGGACGTCTGCAGGACCATCATCTGTAGCGCGTGCATGGCGGTGCTGCCATGGTCCTGATCGGGAACCCAATCGGCATTGGGGCCCCAGAAGGCAGGAAACCGCGCGTGAGGGCTCGGCGTCGAGAAGCGCCGCACCACGGACTTCCGGGCGTCTTCAGTCAATCCCAGAAGCGCCGCCTGGATACCGTCCTGCGCCCAGCCGTCATCGTGCGTGTAGGTCCGGCGCTGAAAAGTACGGATGCCTCTGTCCGCGTCTCCCGGCAACACTCCGCACAGGTGATAGGGGAAGACCGCGTAAAGCTCAGGATTTTCACAGTTGCAGGGACCGCCTCGAATGATGTCTGCCGCCGCAAAGAGAGGCTGATCCTCAAGAGTGCGCGATGGAAGCGGTAGGATTTCGGACCGTAGCCGGCGCCACTGCTGAAGACGCGCGGCGGGCAGGATTGTATCGGGCAGGGCGAGCAACCCGTTCAGGCAGGCGGTGATCCCGGCGATTTCCGGCAGGGGGTTCTCCACATCCCACCATTGCTCGATGCACTGGGCGGGAGCGATGTGGAGCAACCCGCCGCTACGCTTGTAGTGCAGATCGTAGTAGTCGAGTACCGCCTCCGCCAGCGGTAATGCCGTCTGGCGCAGAAAACCCTCGTCACCGGTGAAGCGATAGTACGTCAGGGCATGATGCACCACCTCAAGGCCGCTGGAATTGTGGTAACGAATGTAATGATTCTGGCTGAGGTGCCCCGGTAGTCCGTCACGTTGCCCGGACCAGCCGTAGTTTTCCTCCAGATACGCGCCCCAGAAATACATCGTCTCCAGGAAGAACGCGCCGTCATGTCCGCAGAACTTGCGACAGCGTTCACGGGCGAGCGGCAGACCCTTCCGATACATCTCAAAATACGGGCGCATCATCTCGAAATCACCGGCGTGCAGCATGCTCCAATAGGGCAGCCGGGTGTTCTGATGCCAGTAGCCGGGGCCCCATCGGCGATAGTCGGCGTTGTAGTCCTCGTCTGGCGCGTGCCAGTCGGCCGTGAACAGCGACCCGTTGAACTTGATCGGAAACTCGCCACGGCCGGCACAGGCGTTGATGAACCGTTGCAGGGCGTAGCCGGAGGAAACCTTGCGCGCCGCTTCGCTCCCGTCGACTTCAATCCGGCTGCGGTCCCAGAAGCCGCGCCACCATCCAACATGCGCGTTCCATGCCGACTCGTCACCGGCCGCCGGTGTCCCGCGCGCAAGACGGCTCGCGGCGGCAAGCCAATCACCGGGGGTCTCGGACCGTTCCGTCAGGAGTGAGACGGAGCATGAAAACACAGGATCCGGATGCGCTGAAGCCAGTGTGTCGGCGGCCGTCTTGACGAGGTTCCGGCCGCGTATGACTCCGCCAAAGGTGCGATGAATGAGCGGGTCGCCCTCGTCGCGGATCAGCGTATCGAGCCCTTGCATCGCCAGGTTCTTCGGCCATGAAGAGGTGAGGTTGTGATGGCACCAGGCCAGCGCATCTCCGCCCGCGTCGAGAAGATGGTCGGCGTCATGATAGACCGGGTACGGGCTGCCGCCATGCAAAGCGTGCCTCTCCTTCTCGGGCAAATCGCGCCGCACCGTGCGCCAGATTTCAACTTTCACCCGGCCGGTCAGCCCGGCTGGCCCCTGGGCCGACAGGTGAATCGCCGGATGGTTCGCATCCACCCAGAGTCGCGCCTCGCCGCGATCGCTTTGGACAACGATCGCGCCTTGTTCCAGCCTCAGAGTCCACCGGAAGTCAGCCCCCGGAAACAGCCGGACGTCGCCTGCACTTAGGGAGATGCGCACGCGTCCGACCTTGTACAGTTGCCCAAACTCGCCCCAGGCGTCCGTTTTGGCAACATAGAACAGCAAATCCCCGGAAGGTTCGATCCACGCGTTCAGCGCGATATCGCCGTTACCCAGCGGCATCGAGCCCGCCGAATCGGCCGAAGGCGTCAACCAGCTCACATCATGTCTGCTGCTCATGTTACTCATTAACTCCTCGGCCCTCATACCAACACTAGTCAAAAAAGGACTACCGTCGAGCCGCCCACGGGGCTGATTCGAACGCTTCGTAACGGCTCCACCGCTACAGGACTGCGTGCCCGCATCTTCGCCCATAGACTCACTACGGCACTGACTACCAAGATCACGCCCAAGCCAAGGCACAACTGTCCTGTGGTCAAGACCTTCAACAGGTGAACGCCAAAAGGTGCGGTCACCAGCGCCGGAATCCCCAGCCACGCCGCACGTCGCCAGTCGCAATGCCGCCACAGTCGCAACACGATCATCCCCGAGCCGACCATGCCCGCCATCGTCGTCACCGGCACCGCGATCTTCGGCTCCATTGCGAGCGTCAACAGTGGCACCGCCAGCAGTGCCATGCCAAACCCTGAAGCCCCCTGCAACGCGGCACTGACAAGGAAGATGCCTGGCGTCAGCGCCAACACGCTTACGTGACAGAACTCAGACATGGATTCACTCCTTGCTGTTGCTTCACCGCAGGAAAGCCGTACAAGATAGCACCAGCGGAACAAGGGCTCCAACGTGAAAAGACGGTCCTACGAACATGGCGCGGACCAGGCCGTACTTCCATCGGAGCGGGGTGCAATGGTCTTGGGCTTGGCGATGGGTGGTCTCAGGTTGTCGACAGAGCTTTAACCCCTCCCCGCCTGTCATATGGAGCAGGCAGCCGCGTGGGCGGTTCACCTATAAGACCAGCAACGGTACGATTACCATCACGGGATCAAATGGCACCAACGGTGTGTTGACCATCCCAGATACGATAACCCATAGGGAAGCAGCCAATCGGCCCGGCCAGCGTTCGAGCCGCACCCTCCGGAACTTGATTCGGCTCATTCCTTCTTGCCCAACTCGGCCTTCATCTTGTCGATGAAGTCCTTCTGCGTATCTGCCAGCACGCTGAACAGTGGCGCATGACCGATCGCATGAGACTGGCAGGCAAAATGCCTGTCGTCCGCGTTTCCCCATGTGTAGAGCGGCATGACGAAGATCTCATTGCCATCGGTCAAGACCAGTGTGCCAAAAGAACTGGCATCCTTTGGGGTCTCGACCCGTTCCCCGCTAACAGCATAGTCTTCCTTGAACCACTTCTTGAAGAGTTCCGCGTCGATGATCCCTCGGAAGACGGCTGGATTCTCCTTGTGATCGAACACGACGCACGAGCATTTGAAAGGCACCTTTGCGGGTTCTTGCGCGTGTGCTCTTGAAACGAGAACGGTCGCGAGACCAAGCAGTAGACCAACAGCGACGATTGACTTCATTGTATGATAAGGACCAGGCTTTCAATGAGGACTTGTTGGAAACTAAACAGAGGATCGAACAACTCTGTAACCCAACAAGTCAGAATTGCCATAAAAAGGCCGAGAATTTCGCCCGCCACTACCTTGTTCTTCAGCGTCGTTTTGATCGATAAGATTGCACCCAGTCGGTTTGCTTCTTCGTACCATGAACCCACAAAACGTGAATCGACCCCCATTGACTCCGGCTAGCTCTGCCTGCAGCGGATGCCTGGGGTGGCCCGCCAAAAAGGATCGGCGTCAGCCTTGCCCTCAAAACAAAGCGTTGATGATCGGCATGAAGACGCAAGGGCTACTGGGGATGAAGTTCAGCAAGCCGATCTGCACGCCCCTCAGTTGAGTCGCGACGTTCATTATTCCAACCTGAAGACCACTCATGGCGTCGGCGACATTGATAATACCGACTTGGATCCCGTTCAGTCTCGCATCCGTGACAATGTTGAGTGCGCCTAACTGAACGCCGTCGCCCTCGTCACCCCACGCATCCGTCGCGTTCCCAGGTTTGGATGTGCCCTGAAAGACATTGTCCACACCAATCTGAATGCCCGACATCTGCCCGTGATCCCAATTAAGGCCACCTACCTGAACTCCCGTCAGAGTCCGGGTCGTGACGTTAACTACGCCCAAATCGAGTCCGTGGACCTCCCGGTTTTCACCATAGAGCAAGTTCAGCCGGAGCCCTTGGATGTCCGAATCCGCGGAGACGGTCTGTATCGGAGTCACCAAGGACAGTGAGCAAAGGGAATACGAGACGTTCGAGTAGGCAGGCAGGGCGACGCCCGCAACAAGAACCAGAAACACGACGCTGGTAGACAGAATTCTTGTGAACATACACGCTGCTCGACAGGATCGCAAACCCATGACCAAACCCAGAAATGCGACAAAGAATCTGTTCATTTCATGATCCTCCTGCTCAACAACCCCAGTGCTGCTATACAGAAACCTGACCGGGCGTGTCAATTCACCCATCGCCATTCTAGCGGCTCACAACAACCCTGAACCCACTGACCCAGCCCGAGCCCTCGGGTACGCTGTTTCCACGGTAGGCCGACCGGCAGTCACCGGCAACGTAGGTCCATGCACCACCGCGCAACACCCGGCAGGCTCCCGACGCAGGGCCGGCCGGGTCGGTTGACGCCCCTGCGTCATAATTCCCGTACCAGTCCTGGCACCACTCCCAGACATTGCCGTGCATGTCGTATAGGCCCCACGCGTTCGCCTGCTTCTCCCCTACGGGGTGCGTCTTGCGGTCGCTGTTGCCGACATACCACCCTGCGCGATCAAGGTCAGCGTCACCATCGCCCGTGTTGAACCGCGTCGTAGTCCCTGCCCGGCAGGCATACTCCCACTCCGCTTCGGTCGGCAACCTGGCATGGATTTCCCGATCTTTGATGTCTGACCGCTGGTTTAGCTTTTTCAGAAACTCCTGGCAAGCGTTCCAACTCACGTACTCCACCGGCGCGTTCGCACCCGAATTCTTGAAATAGCTCGGATTGCTCTCCATGACCCGTTCCCACTGGCCCTGCGTCACGTCGCACTTCCCCATCCAGAACCCCTTGCTGATACTTACGCGGTGTTGCGGCCCTTCGTTATCATGCCGGCCGATCTCTCCCGCCGGGCTCCCCATCATGAACTCCCCAGGCGAGATCCACACCAAATCCATCTTCACCCCAGGGCCCAGGTCCAGCGTCAACCCTTCGACTGTCGCGGGGGCAGATACCGGAACCGGCTGATTCAGCGGGCCAGGTGTGATCTGCGCGACCGGCAAATTGGTCGTTGGTTCTGCCCAAGCCACAGACGCCATGAGGCCGCAGAGCATTGCGCAATTCAGGGCCATCTTGTTCATACCCATCGCCTCCTATTTCTGCTCTTCTTCGGTGAGCAGCCGACATTGTCTCAAAAGATCTGCTCTATCCCGATCAAAATCAATGCAACGCCGGCCACAATGGTAGCCTTGTTCGACAGATTCCACTTTATACAGAAGTCCGCAATGTAGTTCCCACCCCACAGCGCCAGAAAACTCAGCCCGGCCGAGAAGAACCCCACCCAGAACGTGTTCAATCCTATTATGCCGGCACTGACTCCGCCCCCCACGTTGTTCAGCGACAGGGCAATGCCGAGGAGTGTCGCCTCCCTGAACTCAATATTCTTCGAGTGATCCCGATCTGCCTTTTCGGGGTCCAGTAGAACAGCCAGTCCCCCCGCCTGGCCTTCTTCGGCAGAATCCGCCGACGGCTCAGCTTTCCTGGCGATATACGACTGCACGATCATCCATGAACCGATAGCCACGAGAATCACCATGGCGATCATGGCTGATACTTCCTTATTCAGGTATCCGGCTATCCGTGTCCCCGAAAAAGCTGCGATAAATGTGATCGCAAACGTGATCACGGAAATCCACAGATTGATCGGGTTGGTTATCTTTATGCCACGAATGCTGTAGGCAATCCTCACGCCGACATTGTCGAGGTTGTTGGCCAGTGAGATCAAAAGAATGTACAGGAAGTGGTGCATCACATCTGCCTGTCGGCCTAGGAATATGCGGCCGTTCTCTCACAACGCCGGCGCTCGCTTTGGCTGAACTCGTGAGTCGGGATCGCTGACGATTGGGACGATAGTGTTGTCATTCAATGCCGAGTTCCTGCACGGACCCCGCTTTGAGATTCTTGCGCACGATCTTGTGGTTTGCCGGGTCCCATTCGACGGTGATATTCATGCCGTCCGAGCCCGCGATCGGTTTCATATTCGACGGCTCGCCCAAGACCCCCGTGAACGCGCGAGCCGTGATTCTAACTTTGGGCTTCTGTTCACGGATCGTCCTGCGCAACTGCGCGGCGAGTGTCAGGTAAATCTGCATTTCCTGGGGGGCACTGCTGAAGACGACATCCAATGAGCCCTCACGGTCGGTTGACTGGGGGAGTTCCTTTTCCTCGTACCTGGTGGCGAAGTTCCTCCCCGCATCTGCTGTCATCGTACTACAGGCGCCTCGTGCCTCATTGTCAGTGACGATCTTCCTGGTCGCCGTGAGGTAGTAGAGGGAAGTGGATCTGTCAGTGACCGGCAGCGGCGTAGCGTCGGCCTCCTTACCCGTTGGACTGAACCATGCCGTTGCCCGGATATCCATACCGGTGTAGATCGACGCTGAGGTTTCGAGGAAGCGCCTGAGGGCCGCTTCGACGGCCTGGGTAGAGGGATGGGTTCTTTCGAAGACCAGACTCAGCGATCGGACCGTGGTGCCTGCTACGAGGCCCCCAACGCACTGGAATTCAATCGAATCGCCGCCCAGATCGTCAGCGGATGCGCCGCACCCCAACGTACACGCGACCACGATCATCCATTTCGTAAATCGTAACAACATGTGCAATCTCCCTACCACCGGCCAGTTTGGTTCAAACCCGTTGATAACCGGATCGTGCTTTGGCTCCGCGCCACTCGAATGAGTCTCACTCCAACCCCATCGTGGAATATCTGGCCACCATGATAGTGTGGGTCCAATCACGATTCGAGTCTGTAGGATTTGGGCGCATTCTTCCCGAATCCTTAGCGAAGCGTGGCGGCAGTGCCGCCGCGCTTCGCCAAGGATGTATTTTTGGCGCATGACACAGGCAATGGAGGCGATTGATGCGGCAACCGCGCCGAAGCGGTGCGCGAATGGGCGGGAGACCGCGTAA
>CAITUY010000092.1 GCA_903895695.1 uncultured bacterium | reverse complement strand
TCTCATTCCTGCCAAAAGAATCAGCCATAGTCGCTTCCTCCGTTGCCGCCTTTGCCGTTGAACCCGCAGGGGCGGTTGGTATACCCTGTACCGGTTCAAAACGCGGCAAACGCCGCACTGGCAAGGGGATCGAGGAGGTACTCAGTATGCAACGCGCGACCATGACGGCAGCCGAAGTCCGGCAGTCGTTTCAGGATTTCTTTCGCTCCAAGGGCCACGAGATCGTGCCCAGTTCGCCGGTGGTTCTCCAGGCCGACCCGACCCTGTTGTTCGTCAATGCCGGGATGAATCAGTTCAAGGAGATCTTCCTGGGCGCCCGGGCCAGCCAGTACAAGCGCGTGGCCAATACGCAGAAGTGCATCCGCGTGAGCGGCAAGCACAATGACTTGGAAGAGGTCGGCCACGACACCTACCACCATACGTTCTTCGAGATGCTCGGGAACTGGTCGTTCGGCGACTACTACAAGCGCGAGTCGCTCGGCTGGGGCTGGGAACTGCTGACCAAGGTCTGGGGACTCCCCAAGGAGCGGCTGTGGGCCACGGTCTACAAGGACGACGCCGAGGCCATCGCCATCTGGAAGGAAGTCACAGATATTGATCCGTCGCACATCCTGAAGTTCGCCGAGAAGGACAACTTTTGGGAAATGGGTGAGACCGGACCCTGCGGTCCTTGTTCCGAGATTCATTTTGACCGGACGCCGAACGGCTGTACGCCGGAGATGGTCAACGCCGGCACGCAGGACGTGATCGAGATTTGGAACCACGTCTTCATCCAGTACAACCGCCGTTCGGATGGCTCGCTGGAAGAGTTGCCCGCCAAGCACGTCGACACCGGGATGGGCCTCGAACGCGTCACGTCGGTGATCCAGGGCAAGCCGTCGAACTATGACACGGATCTGTTCCGCCCGCTGATCGAGCAGATGATGCAGATGAGCGGCAAACCCTACGAAGGGGCGTCGGCCATCGCCATGCGGGTCGTCGCCGATCACCTGAGGACCCTGTCTTTTGCCATCGGCGACGGCGTGCTGCCGTCCAACGACGGCCGAGGCTACGTGCTCCGCCGCCTCCTGCGCCGCGCCGTCCGGTATGGGCGAAAACTGGGATTCACCAAGCCGTTCATGGCGCCTCTGCTGCCGACGCTTGACGGCATGATGGGGCAGGCATTCCCGGAATTGCGCGCGCACCGCGTCGAGATCGCGCGGGCGATCCAGGCCGAAGAGGAGAGTTTCTCGATCACGCTCGATCGTGGGCTGTCCCTGTTTGACGACGTTGCTGCTGCGGTGGCAGCCTCGAAGACTACGACGTTCCCGGGCGACGAGGCGTTCAAGTTGTATGACACCTACGGGTTCCCGATCGATCTCACCGTCGTCATGGCACGCGAGAAAGGCCTGACGGTCGACGAAGCGCGCTTTGTGACGCTCATGCAGGAGCAGCGCAAGCGGGCGCGTGACGCCCGTAAAGCCGCCACAACGGATGCCGACGTCGATGTCGTGTCCGACCTGGTGGCCAAGGGGATCAAGACCCAGTTCACGGGTTATGCAGGTTTGGCCGGCCAGTCGGCCGTTACGGCGATGCTCCAGAAGCAGCCCGGCGAAGCCGGCACGGCGCCGGTCGAGGTGCTGCGCGAAGGCATGGAAGGCGCCATTTTGCTGGCACAGACCCCGTTCTACGCCGAAAAGGGCGGGCAGCTCGGCGACCACGGCACGATCGTGGGGCCTGATGGCGAGTTTGCGGTTGCCGACACCCGACAGCCGGCAGAAGGCATCGTCCTGCATTTCGGCCGCGTGACGCGCGGTGCTATCGCCGTTGGCGCGACCGTGACAGCCACCGTGAACGACGAGCGCAGGTCGGCCGTGGCACGGCACCACACGGCGACGCATCTGCTGCAACACGCCCTGCGGGAAGTGGTGGGCACGAGCGTCAAGCAGGCCGGCTCCATGGTGGGTCCGGACCGGCTGCGTTTCGACTTCAACTATTTTCAGGCCCTGACACCGGAGCAGATTGCGGCGGTTGAACGGCGCGTCAACGAGTTGGTCGTTGCCAACGATGTCGTCACAACGACCGAGATGGCGCTTAAGGACGTGCCAGGCTCGGGCATCATCGCGATCTTCGACGAGAAGTATGGCGACACGGTGCGCGTAGTCGCGGTCGGCGGGTACAGCCGCGAACTCTGCGGCGGTACGCACGTGGCCGCCACTGGAACGATCGGCCAATTCCGGATCTTGTCAGAGAGTTCGATCGCGTCTGGCGTGAGGCGCATCGAGGCCGTGGCGGGTCTACCCGCCTATGAGGCCATGTGCGGCGACCGACGCATGCTGGACGCCCTATCCAAGCGGTTCAGCGTGAGCGTGGACGACGTGCTCGGGCGCGTGGACGCCTTGGCTGAGCAGGTGAAGGCGCTGGATAAGCAGATCAAGGATCAGGAGACGGCGGCCGCCGTGCGCCTGGCCGACGGCCTGGTGGCAAAGGCCGTCGACGTGAAGGGCGTGAAGCTGGTTGCGGCGACGGCCAATGATCTGTCGGGAGATGCCCTCAAGAGTCTTTCCGATGCGGTGCTGGCTAAGCTGGGCTCGGCCGTGGTTGTGGTCGGTGGGGCAAGCGACGGTAAGGCCCAGTTCGTGGTCGGAGTCAGCGCCGACTTGGTCAAGCGCGGCCTGCACGCCGGCAAGATTGTCAAGGAAGTCGCCAAGGTAGCCGGCGGCGGCGGCGGCGGCCAGCCGACCCTGGCGCGCGCCGGCGGCAAGGATGCCTCGAAGGTGACCGACGCCGTTGCCAAGGCGGCGGAGATCGTCGGCGGAATGGTTAATGGTTGATGGTTGAGGGTGGATGGTGGAGGGGCACGCTTTGTCGTGCCCATGCGAACGTGAAGCGCATCGGATGCCGGACATATGCGCCGGTATGCCACGGTTGACTGTTCACCATTCACTGTTCGCTTGATTGAATGGGGTGCAGCATGGCATCGACCACAAGCAAGATTCGTTGCACAGCCTGCGGGGAGGATAGCCTCCTCAAGCGAACGCCGAAGTATGACGGCTTCAAGAAGGTGGGTGAGACGCTCACGTGCGCAGGCTGCGGGCACGTCTATGCCAGCGAAGCCGACGTGCCGTTCGCCGGCCCGGCGCGACCGCGTGTGTTTGGCGACGACGATGCGCCGAAAGTCGTGAAGCTGTTTGCGGCCGAAGAACTCGGCCGTGCCTGCCTCTACTGCCGCCACTACACGGTAAACCCGTTCACCCAGCGCTGCGGCAAGCACAACCGCGTCGTGGAAGCGACAGACGTGTGTGACGACTTCGAGAAGAAGCCGGTGCCGAAACTGTAGTCCGAGAACCACCCCGAAAGGCGGGAATGGGGTCTTCATATTTCACGATGAAAGTGAAGAGTGAAGGGGTGACCGTTGGCGCCCCCGCAGATCCACTTGATCGGTGACGATCCTCACGAAAAGCAGTGGACACCCCCGATGAGCGGTGGTAGATTCCGTCCAAGGTGAAACTGCAACTGTCACGGGGCTTTGGGAACCGCCGTCCAAGGCCACCCGCAACGAGATTCTGCTCGCCGGCAAGCAGGAGGATGATATGGGCGATGTGAAGCTCAACTGCCCACACTGTCAGCAATCGCTCGAAGCCCCGCAAGAACTTCTCGGTCAGACGACTGTATGCCCGACATGCAAGGGGGCAATTCAACTGCCTCTTCCGCAGCCCGTACGTCTTTCACTACAGAATCATCTCATTGCCAGCGACCCACCGAACGTCCCTCAATCCCAACCCTTGCCTGAACCAGCGACGCAGTCTCCAGAACAATACTCCGGCCAGATGCTGGGTGCAGTCATCGTGGCAGTCGCCATCATCGCTGGTGCTTGGTGGTATTTTGAAGGCGGTTACGACAGGGCCGTGAACAAGACGACACAGGAGATTAACAAAGCAGGCACAGGAAGAGGTGCGTCGGCTCGAGAGCGACGTCGCTGCAGACGCCGTCAAACAGTACGAGATCGTGAAACGAAGCGGGTCTGCCATGGACGCATACGTTCATGCTGGCATTGTCGCTGCAGCCTATCTCCAGGCCAAAGATGAAGCCAACTACCAAAAATGGCAGGCGATCGAGAGACAGGAGAAAACTCGGGCGATACCAAGCGAGTAGTTAGCAGGGTCGTCGATACCCGACGCCGTGGTCAGGCGGGTCCGATTTACAGCAAGGACAGGAGAGATATGTTTTGGATTGGTGTCATCGCGGTGGTTGTCGGCCTCATTCTGGTCACGGCGACTCAAGAAGCCAAGAAGCTAACGAGAAAAGCGTACCAGGACGCTTTGCACAAACTAAAGAGCGATCCCAACAACCCTGACCTTCGCGAAATGACTCTCCAACTCGGAAGGAAGTACGCGGCCCTGATGCGAGACTCCAAAGGGCACAGCGTCTTCGATGAGGTAGCCTTGATGAATGACATCAATGCTGCCTGCGCACGAGCGACCGTCGGCCAGAATGCGGTTCTGAAAGTTGAGGTCACAAACCCGATGGCCGTCAGCGGCAAGAGCGTGGCACAAGAAATTGAGCGGTTGGGGCAACTTCTCATTGCAGGCGTGATCACAGGGGAGGAGTTTGAGCGTGGCAAGGCACTCTTTCTCGGAGCACCACCAGACAAGGCTGCATCTGCCGTCGAACTGCTTCAGAATCTGGACGCTCTGAAGAAGAAGGGCGTGCTTTCCGAATCCGAATTCAACATGAAGAAATGGGAGATTCTCTCTGAACGCCTCATTCCAGGAAGGATGCAGGCATCCAGACTCCCAGCACGGCCTGCGACACCGCCTTCTGTCCTTGCGCCCGTTGCGAAACAACTCCAGATCCAGTGCCCCTCTTGTCAGAAGCTCATGGTGATCGCATCGGCCACAGTCGGTTCAAGACATTCCTGTCCTCACTGTCAGCAAGGCATAGAGTTTGAATAGGCTGCCGTCCGGCATCGGGTGATCACATTCCTCTGGTATCCGTTCATGGTGCGGCGAAAACCGTGGACACCCATGGAGGCTGGCAGTAGATTCCACTCAGATCGCGATCGGCGTCGATAATTGGTCGATGGTCCAAAGGAGATTCGCTATGCCAAACGGAGTCGTGTGTCCACTGTGTGGGCTGCGTATTCCGGTGAAATCGGCCGCCCATTCCGATTTTGGCCGGACACCTATTCCGGTGATGTCGGACACTCTCGGAGCGTAGCGACGCTGAATGGTTCAACTTGTAACACGCCGAGCCCGATGTGAGTCAAGGATTGAGTGGTTTGTGACTCAGTCGGAGTCCCGTAGGCGGGACGACGGTCGAACTCCTTTCTGTATTCGTTTTCTCCCCTTTTAGGGGAACACTCTGAGCCTGCCCCGACAGGGGCAGGATGACGCGAGGCTCACCGTTCCTTGGGGCGGTTCTTGCGCAAGGACTCGCCCTTGAGTTCGATGCGGTGCGACCCGTGGATGAGACGGTCGAGGATGGCGTCGGCCACCGTGGCGTCGCCGATGAGTTCATGCCAGCGGACTGGCGGGAACTGACTGGTGATGAGGGTGGCGGCGCGACCCTGGCGGTCGTCGAGGATTTCCAAGAAGTCGCGGTATTGGGCGGGGGATGCTTTTTCCAGGCCCCAGTCGTCGATGACCAGCAACTGAGTTTTGGCGAGTTTCTTGAGCAGGGAGGGCAGGCTCCCGTCCGCCTGGCCGGCGCTCAATTCCCGGAAGAGTTTGGGCGCGTAGAAGTAGAGCGTGCGATAGCCGTCCCGACAGGCCTTCTGGGCCAAGGCGCAAGCCAGATAGGACTTGCCCACGCCCGTCGGCCCGGTGATCAAGCAGTTTTGGGAGTGCTGGATCCAGTCGCCGCCGGCCAGATGCTCGATCACGCTGCGTTGCAACCCGCGCGAGTGGCGGTAATCGATGTCCTCCAGACACGCCGGTTGACGGAGCTTGGCGAACTGCAGGCGCGCGGTGAGCGCGCGGTTTTCCTTCCAGAGCCACTGCCGCTCGATGAGCATGGCCAGCCGATCCTCGAAACTCAAGTCCCCCACGCTCGCGCTTTTGCGTTGTTCCTCCAAGGCCTCCACCATGCCGTGGAGTTTCATCGCCTGTAACTTCTGAATCGTCGGTTCGTAAAGCATGATGCCTCCTTTACTGGTAATACTCCGCGCCACGGACGTTGGTGTGGAACGGACTCGGGTCCACGGGAACGGCCACGGGAATCTTGTCCCGGCCGGTCCTGAGCATATTTTCGATACGATGATAGGAGGCGATGTTCAACTTCAAGGCTCGCCCGCACGCCCGTTCCAGCCGCTCGTTCCCATACCGCTTACCCAACCGGATCACGCCCAAGCAGGGCCGGTAACCGTGTTCGACCAAGGGCCGCGACGCCAGGATCTGCCGGGCCACCTCCGCACAGTTGGGTCCGATCGTGCCTGCCCAGTTCTGGAGCCGCTCCGGGGTCCACTCCAGATACTTCTGATGCGCCGGAGGCCGATGCTCCGAGAGCGTTGTGTGATGGCCCTTCTGGCAACTGCGCACATGCACCGCCACCCGTTTGGACTTATGGAACAGTTCGACTCCACCACGGGTGAAACGGGCCATGAGGCGCTGCCGGATCAGGTGGTAGGGCGCACTGTAATAGTGCCATCCACCTCGACATGGTAGTCGATGTTCACGCCCACCTGCTTCCATTCAGCCAGTTCGTAGCGGCGCTCCGGCAGCGGCTTGAGTACCGGCCGTTCCATCTGCTCCAGCACCGACTGGCGGCAGCCCGGTAACTTCTTGAACGGCTTGGCGTTCATCCACGCCAAAAGAAGCCGGACCGCTTCATTGGCCTCCGCGATGGAGAAGAACGTGCGATGGCGCAACCGGGCCAGAATCCATCGTTCGGCAATCAGGACCCCGTTCTCCACCTTCGCCTTGTCCTTGGGCTTGCCGGTCCGCGCCGGGATCACGGTGAACCCATAGTATTCGGCCATCTCCTGGTAGGTCGGGTTGATGTCCGGGTCATACCAGCACGGCCTCGTGACCATGGCTTTGGGGTTGTCGGGGACGACCACCAACGGCACGCCCTTGATGGCCTCCAGCGCATTGATCTGGGCGCCGATCCACTCCGGCAACTGCTCCGTCGGCGTCACCTCCGCGAAGGTGTAGTTGCTACAGCCCAGCACCGCCACGAACAGATGGCCGGCGGTAATCGCCCCGGTCTTCGCATCGACGATCGCGATCGTATCCCCCGCGAAATCCACGAACAACTTCTCGCCCGCGCGGTGTTCCTGGCGCAGGCTGATCGCCTGCTTCCCCAGCCAATCCCGGTAGAGTTGGCAGAACTGACTGTAACTGTATCCGTCGGGCGTGTGGCTCCGATACTCCTCCCACAACAACTGCAACGTAACGGCCCGGCCTCGCATCTCGTTGCGAATGTATGCCAGATCCAAGACCGGCCGCGGGGAGACCGCCTCCCGCACAGGAAACAACAACTGCTCCAGCTTGTCCTCATCCAGCCCAGCCGGCAATGGCCAGCCCAACCCGGCCGCCCGCGCCCGCCCCAGATAGTCCGATACCGTACTCCGGGCCAGACAACAACTCGCCGCAATCCGCCTGACCGATACCTGCTGCTCCAGACTCAACCGAAGCACTTCCGACAACTTCCTCATGGATAACAACTCCCTGGCCATCTGCGACTCCTTTTTCAGTCGCATGTTGGCCTTTGTTATCCAGCGCCGCCACGCCCTTCCTCCGGGTGTCCGATATCATCGGAATCGGTGTCCGGCCACTCCGGAACAGGTGTCCGGCCAAAATCGGAATCACTGTCCGGCGACAATCGGAATCGGTGTCCGGCCGCTGTCGGAAAACGCATGGGCCAAGGTATTCGACAGACCGTTCAGTGTTGAATTCTGGAATGTCTGTCGGTGACGTATGCGGCAACGAAGCCATGACTGGACCTAATCCTGACCAGTGTTCGCCCGAACACCCATGTCCGGGTATCCTTGTGTCCGCCTTGCACAAGAAATCAGCGGGCAACCGAACCACCCAACCCCGCGTGGGAATAAAGACAGGAACTCCCCGCTCAACGTCGTCAGGCCACGGCAAGCGTCGTCCAGAGACGTGAGGGGTCAGAGAGGCGTGAGGGGTCAGGGCGTACATTCGATATTGCCAAAGGCGAAAAGTGTTATTCCCAAGAAGCCGAATCACGGAGTTGGGCCGGTTGATCCCTGAGATACCCGCACTCGCCGGTGGAACTTGCACCCACCCACTTTGCCGCTTGCCGCGTTAGCGCGTAGCGTCTATGCTGGCAGTATGAACCAGTTGGACTAAGGCTGATAGGTTAAGCCATGATCACGCTCAACATACATGAAGCCAAGACTCAGCTTTCGGCAGTTTTGAGCCGCATCGAGCACGAGGGTGAGATGGCGGTGATCTGCCGCAATGGCGAGCCCATTGCTGACCTCACGCCGCACCGGCGCGTCTCCCGAACTACGCTGCACAAGGTAATGAGTCGGGTCAAGTTGCACTACGATCCTACCGAAGCGCTGACCGAGGATGAGTGGCCTACGGAGGAACGATGACGAACGTCCTTCTGGACACCTGTGCCATCCTTTGGCTGGCTTCCGGCGACCGTCGGCTGACCGAACGGGCGAAGGCGGCTATCGTGGCAGCTCCCGTGGCCTTCGTCCCGGCAGTGAGCGGCTTTGAGATCGCGCTTAAGCACCGGCAGGGCAAACTGGAGCTTCCGGCTACGCCGGAGCGATGGCTTGAGACGATCGTGGCCCACCATGGGTTGACCGTGCTCGACCTGACTTTGGCCGATGCCATCCGCGCGCCGCAACTGCCGGACGTGCATCGTGACCCGTGCGACCGTTTCATCATCGCCGCTGCGCTCCGTCTGGACATCCCCATCATCACCGCCGATCCCCGCTTTCAGGACTACGGGGTCACGGTGATCGGTTAGGCGACAGGCTTGCCCCGTCCGCAGAATGCCCCCATAATGGTATCTTTATGCAAGCCACCCCAAAAGGACTTCGGTTGCACGTCGGTATCTTCGGGCGCCGGAACGTGGGTAAGTCGTCGGTGCTCAACGCGCTGACCCGACAGGCCGTTTCCATCGTTTCGGACGTCGCCGGTACCACGACTGATCCGGTGGAGAAGGCCATGGAACTGCAGCCGATCGGCCCGGTGCTGTTCGTGGATACAGCCGGGGTGGACGACATGGGGGCCTTGGGCGAGTTGCGCGTCCAGAAGACCCTGGCCGTGGTGCAACGCACCGACCTTGCCATCCTCGTCACGGACGGCTGGCAGGATTACGAAGGCAGGCTGTTGACGCTCTTTCGCGACCGCAAGGCGCCGGTGATCGTGGTGGCCAACAAGAGCGATCTGCGCGCGAACGAATCGGTGGAGCAAGCCGCCCGGGCGGCGGGATCGGAACGCGTCGTCACTGTGAGCGCGATGCACGGAACCGGGCTTGAGACCCTGCGCCGGGCGATTGTCAACGCCGTGCCGGACGAATTTCTGAATGCGCCCAGCCTGGTCGGCGACCTGATCCCGGCCGGCGAACTGGCCCTCCTGGTGGTGCCGATTGACATCGAGGCGCCCAAGGGGCGGCTGATCCTGCCGCAGGTCCAGACGCTTCGCGACATTCTCGACAACGACGGCTACGCGATGGTCGTGAAGGAGCGCGAACTGGCCGACGCCCTCGCGCGGTTGAATCGGCCGCCGGTCCTCGTGATCACCGATAGCCAGGAGTTCCTCAAGGTTCTGGCGGATGTGCCGCCCGGTATTCCGGTGACGAGTTTTTCGATCCTGTTCGCGCGGTTCAAGGGCGACCTGGCAGAGTTGGCGCGAGGCGCGGCCGCGATTGACCGGCTCAAACCCGGTGACCGCGTCTTGATTGCGGAGGCCTGCACGCACCATCCGACCGGCGAGGATATCGGACGGGTCAAGATTCCGCGCTGGCTCGAGCAGTACGTGGGCGGGAAGCTGCAAATCGAAACCAAGGCGGGGTGCGATTATCCGGAAGACGTCGGGGCCTATAGGCTCGTGGTGCAGTGCGGGGCCTGCATGTGGAATCGGCGGCAGATGCTCTCGCGCATGGAGACGGCGCGTGCGGCTGGCACGGCGATCACCAATTACGGCCTGTGCATCGCGCACAGCCTGGGGATTCTGGACCGGGCCTTGGGACCGTTCCCGTACGCGCTGGAGGCGTATCGGCGGGCTAGGAAGTGAACAGTGAACGGTGAACAGAGGGAAACGTTCAACATTCAACGCTCAACGCTTAACGTCTAAGTAATGACATTCCAGAACTTGAGTGTTGAGAGTTGAACGTTGGAAGTTGAGCGTTCATGCGTAACACGAAAAGATGAGCAACTCCGCAAGATTGATCGACGATATCGCGGCCGGTCGGGTTCTGCCCGACGAGGCGCATCTTGAAATTTTGCTAGCGTGCGGGCCGGAGGACACGGCGGCGCTCTACGCGGCGGCCGACCGCGTCCGCCAGGCGAACGTCGGCGACGAAGTCTATCTGCGCGGGATCATCGAGTTCTCCAACTATTGTCGCCGCAGTTGCGACTACTGTGGGATCCGTGGTCCCAACAGGGCGGTGAAGCGTTACCGCATGACGCCTGAGGAAATCGTCGACCTGGCCGTGGAGGCGAAGCAACAGGGCAATACCACCGTCGTGCTGCAGTCGGGCGAGGACCTTTGGTTTACTGCCGAACGCCTGTGCGCGCTGCTGCGCGAGCTCAGGCAGCGGGCGGACGTGGCGATCACCTTGTCGATCGGCGAGAGGCCCGCCGCCGAATTGAAGGCTTTTCGAGAGGCCGGTTGCGACCGTTACCTGCTCCGGTTTGAAACGAGTGACAGGGTCATCTTCAAGGCCATCCACCCGGATGACGACTATGACGAGAGGATGGCCTGCCTGGGGAATCTCCGCCGCGCCGGCATCCAGGTAGGCAGCGGGTTCATGATCGGGTTGCCCGGTGGCACGCTGCGGACGATTGCGCGGGACATACTCTTCGCCACGGCGCTGGACTTGGACATGATCGGGTGCGGCCCGTACCTGCCGCACCCCGAAACGCCGCTGGCCGACGTCGACCGACCCGCCCCGGCCGCAGGGCCGGGACTTCTCGCAGACGCTGAGACGTATTTTCGCACCATTGCCCTGCTGCGCCTGCTCAATCCCAAGGCGCACATCCCGGCGACAACGGCCTTTGACGCATTGGTTCCGAACGGTCGGGATCTCGTTCTCACGCGCGGCGCCAACGTGTTCATGCCCAACGTGACGCCGCAAAAGTACCGGGCCTTGTACCAGCTTTACCCGAACAAGCCCTGCGTGGACGAAGACGGAGCGAAGTGCGCCATTTGCGTGGTCGGTCGCATCGCCCGCCTAGGCCGTACCATCGGCAAAGGGCCGGGCCACAGCCGGAAGGGCGAAGCCTCGAACCCGCAGCAGGTGAGCTGAAGAAGCGCGGGTTCCGGGTCTTGTTCTTTGGGGTGTGCGTCTCGCGTTCGATTCACTTGCCATCTGCCGGTTCGGGTCGGCGTTGCGTGCGGGCGGCCGTCACTTTGGCTGATGTGGTGTTCCAACAAGTCCTTGACTGATCATCCCGGCGCCTGCTTAATCCTGACGATCCATGTTTTGTGGACGACTGATGAATGACACGTCATACATCTCGATTCGGGTAATGACGCTGATCGCCTGCTTGGCGGCCGCATCCGGGGGGGCGGGCGCTACCGGCGACGGAAACGTGCGGGCAGCAGATGGCTCCGGGGCCTGGCGACGTTGGGCGGTCGTGGCCGCGCCGCAACTGGCCGCGTCGGCAGACTTGATTACCGCGGCCTTTACGAAGGCCGGTTGGGAGGTCACTGAGCGCGATGCGCTGCCGGGCGTGGCGCGCGAGGCGGCGCTGGCGGCAAGCGAGGGACACTCGCTGGGACTGGCGCTGGCGCAGATGCGCGCCGACGGCGTTGTCATCGTGCGGTACGCCACCTCGGGATCGTTGGCGCTACGGCTGGCCGACTGTGTCAGCGGCGCCGTCTTGGTCGAAGAGGAGTTGCCCGCCGACACGGCGCCCGACGCAGTCGCCAACCGGGCCACATGCCTGGCGGGGCTCGTGGCTCGCGTGTACCTGACGGGTGTTCGTCGCGTGGCGGCGGTGCCGACCTTTGCCTGCGCCGACTTCGTGCCCGACGATGGACGGCTCGCGCAGGCGTTGACGCGCGCCGCCCGTGACGCCGTAGCCGGCTTGCCGGGCACGGTGCTCGTGGATGCGGAGGACGCCGCGTTACTCCGCCGTGAAGCCACACTGCAGCCCGGCAGCGCTCCGCCTGCGCCGGTGCTGCTGCTGAAGGGAACCTATCGGCTGGGTGAAGGGCTGGTTCACACCCAGGTGGTGGTGCGAGTCGACGTAAACCGGGGCCGGGCAACGCCTGTGGCCGTGGAGCGGTCTTTGCCCGTGCAGGAAGCGGCGCGGTCGATGGGGGCGACCCTAGCCGCGTGCCTGCCCGTGATTGCGGAGGCCGCCACGAACGAATCCGCCTCGGTCCGGGCCGCATGGCTGGCGGCCCGCGCCCGCGAGTTCCGCGACGCCGGCGCCTGGGGAGAGGCCGCCCAGTTGGCCGAGGCCGCGCTCCTGCTCCAACCTGACGCCTATGATCTGCGGCGGGAGGTCCTCGATCTTTATGGCGCCGGCATGGCGAAGCAATACTCGGATGCTGCATGGTACGCGGTGCTTGAGCACCTCGAACTCCTGGCGCGACGCGGCGACATGGAAGCCGGTGAATTCGCTCGCGCGCTCGACAAGTTGCGCGCGTTGCGTCGACGTCAGATGCGCGCGTCGGCCACTCCACCGGAGGCCCAACTCGCAGCCGAATGGGACCTGATCAACGCGGTGACGCCGGCCCTGTGGCGTTCTGTCGCGGCGCACGAGCCGACGAACGCCGAGGCGTTTGCGGCTTGGGCCGAGGCTTCGATCGCCTTGGTGAAGCCGCTGTGCGCGGCATCCATGACGAATGATGCACTCGCCGAGCGTTCCGTGCAGTTCGCGTTCGAGATGCTGTCGCCCGAGGCGGGGCCACAGCCGGCCGTCGCGGAAGGAGTGATCCGGAGTGGTTTGGGGCCGTGGCTGGCGGCAAACGGTTACCCCGATGGCGCGTCCTGTCGACTGTGGTCGGCCCTGCGTGCCCGCGACACGGCCTTGGCCCGAGCTTACACCTCGTGGGCTGACGTATGCGCCCGCATGGCACGCCATGGCGACGATCCCAAGGCGTTTCGTGCCGCGGTGGCTGCGATGCGGCTGGCTCGCGGCGCACTGACGCAGTCCGGCGTCAATGTGCAGGCCGTGGAATGGTTTTCCAATAGCACCGAGGCCGCTGTAGCGTCACGACTCGAGGAAGCCGACCGGCAGGATGAAGTGGCGGCGGGACGTGGCGTGCACGTGGTCCCGTTTGTGCTTCGAGTGGTGGATCCGCTGGCCCCGACGGGCGGTCTGGTGTCGTCCGAGTCAGGCGACATTCTGATCGCCGGAAACGTGAAGCGCCCTGGCGATAGTGCGTTTCGTCATGTCGGCGATGCTAATCCCCGACGGTACGTTCGGCACGTGGACCATTACCGGGTGTGCGGAGTTGTGAACGCCGGTGATCAGGAGTACCTATGGGGGCCGTGTGGTCTGTTCACGTGCAATACCAATGGAACCGCGTGCTGGGCCTACCAGATCCCGGATGGTACAGTGCGAAGTGCCGCGAGCGATGGGCCCGTCGTATGGTTGGCCGTGAAGGGCGAGGGGTTGCGGTGCGTGACTTCGGACGGCCGAGTCGTGCGGACGATCGGCACTGCCGACGGACTCCCGCCCTGCGAACGGGCGCTCTGCGTGGATGTCGCGTCATCGAATGTCCTGTGGGCCGCCGGAGCTTTCGGTGACCCATGCCGGACATGGGCCTGTCGTATCCGACTGCAAGGTGTCCGCCCCGACGTGGAGCGCGTGCTGGAGATCACGCGTCTGTCAGGCAATCCGTTAACCGACGCCGGTTCAGCGGGCGCGGATCGGGTGCCCGCTTTCGAGCCGATCGATATTATCGCGGCAGGGACGGCCGCTGCCCGCGAACAGTGGGCGTGGATCCAGCGCGCCGGAGCGATGGACTGCGCCGGGGACTTCGTTTTGCTGAGCGCGGAAGCGAGGACGGTTGGTGACTGGGCGGGTGCGCACGTATCATTCATGGGTGGGAAGGGGGCTTGGCAGGGAAACCTATATGGCCTGGACCACGACATTCGTTCCGTTCAGTGGTCGATCGGAAACGAACGAAATCTTGTGACGCAAGAGATTGATCTCTCGGCACTGGGAGACGCGGAGACCACAATGTATATCGGTGGGGCTGGCATGCATGTCGGCTACGCGCCGTTGCAGAACATGGCGTTCAGCGAAAGGGCGAGCTACTCATGCATGTCACAACACCTGATCATCGTGCGGCGCGACCTCAAGGCCGAGTCGCTGCCGCTCGACACGACGCTACGTCCTTCCCAGTACCTGTTCTCGACCAGAACCCTGGGCCTGTACATGCTGTACGAGAACAATACCCGGCTCGGTGGCCCGTGGGGCATTGGCGTGCGCCTGATTCTGCCTGAGGCGGCGAAGAGCTTGTGACCATGACATACAGGTCAAGGCCGGATGATTTTTCGGCCATGGCCCTGACCTCTCACCCAGCCCTCGCCCCTCAGACCTCGGCCGGCAGCGTGAATCGGAATTCTGTCCATTCGTTCGGGTGGGACTCGACCTCGATGGTGCCGCCGTGCGCCTCGACGATGGCCCGGGTGATGAACAGGCCGAGCCCCGTGCCTTTTTGGTGCCGGATCGTCTGCGTGTTGAAACGTGTAAACTTCTGGAACGCCTTGCCCTGTTTGTCGGTCGGGATGCCCTCGCCCTCGTTGCGGACCACGAACCGGTAGAACCCGTCGACACGCGTCGCCGACAAGGCGAGAGGCCCGCCGGCGCGGCCGTATTTGACGGCATTGCTGATCAAGTTTTCGAACACCTCGCGCAGCATGTTCGCGTCGGCATGCAGCACGATGTCCGGGGTCAGGCGGTTATCCAACACGAGATGCTGGGCTTCGATTTCCGGCATCATCGTATCCAGCAGCGGCTGGACGACCTCTTCAACGAGGGCCACGCGGCCCAGCATGGGTTGCAGCTCGCGATTCTCGATGCGGGAGAGGTTGAGGTAATGGCGCACCATTTCCACGAGGCGCTTGGTGTTGGCTTCGAGCACCGTTACGGCGCGTTGTTGCTTCTCGGTGACGGGCCCGATGAACGAACCTTTCAGCAGGTACACGTAGTTCATCATGGTCGACAGCGGGTTCTTCAGCTCGTGCGACACAAAGCCCAGCGTCTCCATGTAGTTCCGGTTGATAGCCTTCAGGGATTCGTTGGCCTGCTCGAGTTCAGCCTTGGCCGCTTTGAGCCGGTCTTCGCGCTCGTGAAGCGTGACAGTCATTTCGTTGAAGGCCTCGACCAGACGTTCCACTTCCAGGCACGAGCTACGGATAGGAAGGGGGTCGGGCCGCTGACCCTGGTGCATTAACTTGGTCGCTTCGACCAGGCGATGGATGGGGGCGGCGATCCGGCCGGACATGACGAACGCGAACCAGACGGCCACGGCGACGCCGACCAGCAGGAGGATCGCATATCGCAAAACGAGGCTGCGGCCGATGTCCGTGAAAGGCTTTTCCAGTATCCCCACGTAGAGCATGCCCGCCACGTTGCCGTCCAAGTCGCGAATCGGGTCGTACGCCGACAGGTACCAGTCGTTCACCACGAACGCACGGCCGATCCAGGATACGGCATTGTCGAGAACGCGGTCGCTGACTTCCCTGGACGCCCGCGTCCCGAGCGCGCGGTTACCATTGGCCAGGCGTACGGTGGTCGCGATCCGGCAGTCGCCCAGGAACATGGTGGCTGTGCCGCTGGGCCGGCCTTGATAGTTTTCTTTCTTGAAGACGATTTCCTGGATGCGATCCACGAGCGCGTTGTTGCGATTGAGCAACACGCCGCCGTACATGGCCCCGAGGATCTGGGTGCCTTCACGGACCGGAGCAGCCGCGATCATCACGAGCCCGCGGGCCTCCTCGCTCTTCGAGCTCGGCCGGGCGTATTTCGTGTCGTCCAGTTTCAAGAGTGCCAGTTCAGCCAGTCCGTCGCCTTCCTTCTGCAACTCGCCCTGACCCATGACCCGGAACCCGGCGATCGTGTCTCCGTGCAGGGCGGCGCTGACGGCTGGATCGGCCGACCGGTAGTCGCCTTTGGCGTAGGGCGGGGCTGTGCGCATCACGACCTTGCCCTGGGGATCCACCAGTGTCAGGAAATCGAGTTTGAAACTCGTGCGGGTGACTTCGAGCCGACTCTGAAGCTCGGCATCGTCCCAGGTTTTCGAACTGCCGGCGTCGACGATCTGCTTCTTGGCGGAGACCAGCTTCACGATCGTCTGCACTTCATCCAGCTTGGCATGCGAGACAGCCCAGGCGCTGCCGAGGTCGAGTGTCACGCGGGTCTGGGCTTCCTCCACCAGCCGGCTACGGATCATACGGATGCCGATGACCGCTGACAGAAGTCCGACGATCAGGACGACCGTGATGAAGGCCCAGAATAGTTTCGTGCGCAACATATCGTTATGATGAGCTACGGTGCCAAACGAGGTCAAGCGCCGGTGTTAATTTCTTGACGAATTAACGAAACCGCGAGCCGGAGGAGGGAGTGCTCGGTAGGCAGTGAAAAGTCAAGTTTCGGTGTTCAGTGCTCAGCGGACAAACAGAAACCGTGAAAAGTGAACGGCTCTCTGGCATCGTACGAGGGGTGAAGGTCATGTGGCAACAGAGTGACGGTAACGGCCGTGCGCGCGGGTTGCGGCGTTCGGCAGTTGCAAGCCTGTTAGCGGGCGGCATGGCGCTGGCCGCGGTTGCATGGCCGGTCGCGTGGCTGCCGGTCTGTCCGTTTCACCGCCTGACCGGGATTCCGTGCCCGACGTGTGGGGCGACGCGCTGTGTGAAAGCTTTGCTGCACGGCGACTGGGCCATGGCCATCCAGCTACAGCCGCTGATCGTGGCGATCGTGATGGCGGCCGCCATGTGGCTGGCTTACGCCTGGGGCATGGCGGTGTTCGGGTGGCCATATCCCGTGGCGGCGGCAAACCGGCGCGAGAAGTGGCTGCTGGGTATTTCGGCGGCTGCCTTGGTGTTGGCGAACTGGGCGTATCTGGTGGTCAGGGGCGTGTGAATTCAGGCTGTGGGCGACCGTCCGGAATCAGCCTAAACATAAACGCTCCGCAGGTCACCACGACCTCTACCGGCCGGGACGGCCGGCTCCAGAACGGGGCACTCACGACGTGGAGCCGGCGGTCCGCCGCCGGTAGCCCACGCGGGATCCCGTTGGGACCGACTGGAAGTTAGGCCGATGTCAGCTGTTCGATGACCTGGCGGTAACGTGGGAACTGCCTCAGTAACGCGGCCCGATCGGCCAGTTCGAAATCTGCGAAATCAAATCCTGGCGCCACGGTACACCCGACGAGCGCGAAGCTACGAGCCCGGTCGACCACGGCCCCGAACCAAGCGCCGGCCGGCACCACGGCCTGCAGCACCTGACCGGCCGACGGACGTCGCCCGAGCCGAATGGCGCGATGGAGGCCTCGGGGCTCGATGACGTGAACGGTGAGCGGGGACCCGGCGTAGAAATGCCACACCTCGTCGGATCGGATGCGATGCAGCCGCGAAACTTGCCCGGATTGGATCAGAAAGTAGATGGCCGTGGAAAACGAGCGTGCACCGGCGAAGCGCGGCGGAAGACTGCCCGCGGGGAGGCTTTCACCGGAGCGGTACGTTTCGCGATAGTGGCCGCCTTCGGGGTGAGGCCGCAGCTTCAGCGCCCGGATCCACGCCATTGCTCCGGACTGTCGATTCCCTACGACCGCCCTATTTTCGCCACGCATGGTGCCTCAACCGTATTTCATATCGGTGCCCGGACTGCCTGCTCGATTTCCGTCAGCGTCCCGCCCATGATGGCGGCGCCGCCATCCACGGCGAGCACTTGGCCGGTGATCTTGCGGGCCAGCGGGCTCAGCAGGAACGCGACAGCATCGGCCACGGCGAACTTGTCCGCCGCGGGATCCCAGGGAATTGGGCTGGTGTCGTACCAGATCCGGCCGATCCGCTCGAAGTCCGGGATCTTGCTCGCGGCCGTGGTCAGCACCGGGCCGGACGAGACGGCATTGACGCGGACCAGATCACGGCCGTGTCGGCGGGCCAAGGCGCGCACCAGGGCCTCGAGGGCGGCCTTGTGAACGCCCATCCAGTTGTAGAGCGGGTAGACGTGGTGCGTGTCGAACGAGAGCGTGACGATCGAACCGCCGTCCTTCATCCGGGGAACCGCGTAGCGGGCGGCGGTCGCCAGCGACACGCAGCTTACGTGGTAGGACTTCTGGATGTCGTCGATGGCGTCGGTGTGAAATTCCGGTCCCAGGCAGGTCTTGGGGTTGGCGTAGCCGATGGAGTGTACGACGCCGGCCAGGGGTCCCACAGACTCGAACACGGCTTTCACTTCCTCATCCTTGGCCACATCGCAGAACCGGCAGTCGAGGGCGCTCTTCTCATCAGCCGCCAGGGCCTTGTCGGAGTCCCAGAGGCGGCGTTTCAGCACCTCGCTTTGCATGGTGTAGACCACGCGACCGCCCAGTCGTTGGAGGGTTCGGCCGATGGCATAGGCGATCGAATGGCGGTCGAGCAATCCCATCACGACGTAGGTTGAATCTCTTTCCAACATGCTTTCCGTCTCCTGTGCGGGGGCTGACGCATCACCGGCAGCGCCCGTTGCCGCGAGAAGATAACCGTTGCGATCGCAACGGGCAAGTGTGTCGCGCAGCGGTTTCCGCGGCTGGACAGGCGGGGCACGTGTCCGGTATCTTGAGCGGCGCGTGCGGGACACCTTATGAGAACCCTCGACTGCGATTTTCTGGTTTTGGGCAGCGGCATTGCCGGGCTGATGTCGGCGCTGCACTTGTGTCGATACGGGCGCGTGACGATCCTCACGAAGAAGAATCGCGCCGAGAGCAATACGAACTATGCGCAGGGCGGGATTGCCTGCGTCATGGATTCCGACGACAGTTTCGCGGCGCACGTCAGCGACACGTTGGACGCCGGGGCCGGCCTTTGCGACGAGGAGGTCGTGCGGCGGATCGTCAGCAACGGTCCTGAGCGCATTGCTGAGCTGGAGCGGCTCGGTCTCGTCTTCGCCGAGGGGCCGGACCCCGCGAACGGGCGTTACGACCTGGGCCGTGAGGCTGGGCATACGCGGCGGCGCGTCCTGCACGCGGGCGACATCACCGGGCAGGCGATCGAGCAGGTCCTGCTGGGCGGGGCCGTGGCCCAATCGGCGATTACCACCCTTGAGCATTGCATGGTCATCGACCTGATCACCACGGGGTGGCTTGCCGGGCGCGACGCGGCCGAGGCGGGTACGGCGGGACTGGGCGAGAACCGGTGCGTGGGCGTGTACGCGCTGGATGAGAACTCCGGCGAGATCTTCGCCATCCGCGCCGCCAGCACCATCCTGGCAACGGGCGGCGGCGGCAAGGTCTACCTCTACACCAGCAACCCGGACATCGCAACGGGGGACGGCGTGGCCATGGCCTGGCGCGCCGGCGTGCCGATCAAAAACATGGAGTTCATCCAGTTCCATCCCACGTGCCTCTATCACCCGAAGGCCAAGTCATTCCTCATCAGCGAGGCGCTGCGCGGCGAGGGGGCCAACCTGGTCGATGCCGCGGGCACGCCGTTCATGGACCGGTACGATCCGCGTGGCGCCCTGGCCCCCCGGGACATTGTGGCCCGGGCCATCGACCGGGAAATGAAACTTAGTGGTGCGCCGTGCGTCTACCTCGACATCCGTCACCGTTCGGTCGAGTTCTTGCTCAAGCGTTTTCCTACGATCTATGCGCGCTGCCTGTCGCTTGGCATCGACATGGCGCGCGACCTGATTCCCGTGGTGCCGGCAGCGCATTATTTCTGCGGCGGCGTCGAGGCCGCGGTGGACGGCCGTACCGCCATGCCCGGACTTTACGCTTGCGGGGAAGTGGCCTGCACGGGTTTGCACGGCGCCAACCGGCTGGCGAGCAACTCGTTGCTCGAGGCCCTGGTGTGCGCCTACCTGATGGCCGAGCACCTCGGCAAGCAGCCGCAGCCCGATGTCGGCGGCATCCGGATACCGGAGTGGGAGTGCGGCGACGCCGTGCCGAGTGACGAAAGTATTGTGCTCGAGCACAACTGGAACGAGGTGCGGACCTGCATGTGGGACTACGTGGGCATCGTCCGATCCGACAAACGATTGGAACGGGCGGCCCGGCGTATTCGTAACCTGAGGGATGAGATCCGCCAGTACTACCTGGACTACCTGGTCACGCCCGATATTCTCGAACTGCGCAACATCGCCGACGTGGGGGAATTGATCATCCGTTCCGCGCAGTCCCGCCGGGAGAGCCGGGGGCTGCATTACACGCTCGATTATCCCGACCGGGATGACGTAGAGTGCCGTCATGACACCGTGATCCGCGATCCGCCGGGTCATCGGGAATGAGGGACACACAATGACATTGATCCAAACGAGCATCCGTACGGGCCTGGGTGCGATGGCGTTGGCATGGCTGGCCGGTTGCGCGTATCCGGAGGCCGGGGGACCTGTCGTCATGCCCCCCGATGGCAAACCCGCCCAGGCAACCAAGCGGGTGGTGACCCGTCTCTCCCCCGACCTGACGCTGCTCAATCTGCGCAATCAGGATCTGTCGGCACTGCCGCCCGGCGTGACGGCACTGCCCCTGTTGAGCGAGATCTATCTGGACGGAAATACCCGGATTGTCCTGGGCGACGACCTGGCGCACTTGAAAACCCTGAAGCGGCTCAGCTTGGACGCCTGTGGGCTCGAGCGTTTGCCGGGTGTCGTGTGCCGGGTCGGCACCCTCGAATACCTGAGCTTGGACGACAATCTCCTGACCGTCTTGCCCTCCGATCTCGGGAAGTTAGGCGTGTTGCGCGTGCTCAGCCTGAACCGCAACCAGATTCGTTCACTGCCGGACACTATCGGTTCGCTGTCGGCTCTGCAGATACTCAACCTCGATAACAACATGCTCCAGGAATTGCCCGCGACAATCGGCGGGCTGACCGCTCTGAAGACTCTTGCCCTGGCGGCCAACCAACTCGCCCGACTTCCCGAGGGAGTGTGCGCGCTATCGTCCCTCGAAAGCCTCGACCTCCGCCATAACCGGTTGACGCGGTTGCCGGAAGATTTTGGCCGGCTGGGCGCCCTGAAAGTTCTGACGGTGACCGGCAACAGCCTGCCACAGGCGGAAATCCAGAGAGTGCGGCGACTGCTGCCGCATATAATGGTCGTGGAGTGATACAAGAGCCAATTTTCGTTGACAGGCTCGGAAGGCGCGTTGCATAGTGGCGCGCAAGTGCAACTAGCTTTCGACAGGGGAGCCTCATGGACAAGGTCTTGAAAGTGCTCGTGGTTCTGGTGCTCGTTTTGAGCGCCGTCGCGCTGACCTTTGAGGTCGTGCTTTTCAAGCAGCGCGAGGAACTGAAGGGCCGTGATTTGATGCTGGCCCGGTACACGACGCAGATCGCCAAGACCATCGAGGTCGTGCCGGCTGAAACCAACGTCGACCTGGCCGCCCGCGACTTGCCCCACATGCAGGTCACTGAGGACCAGCTCAAGGCCTTCTACCAGCGCGATCCCGCCGGCAAGATTGTCAAGGATGCCACCGGCGCGAAGCTGACGACAGGCTCCAACACGATGGACGCCGTGCTGAAAGACATCGCCACCAAGGCCGAATTACAATACAGCCGGCTCAACGACACCCGCACGGGTCTCGAGCAGACCCGTACTACTCTATCCGATACGAGCAACACGTTGGTCAAGACGCAGGGCGATCTGTCGCAGACCAAGGATACCCTCAAAAAGACGTCCGACGATCTCGACGTCGCCAAGCAGGACATTGAGAAGAAGAAGGCCAGCATCGAGGAGTTGACCCAGAAGGACGAGGCCTGCGAAGCCAAGTCGGAGAAGCAGGTCGCCGAGATTGGCAAACTCACCGACAAGTTGAGCGACCGGGAAACTCAGCTCGATGCCACCAAACGGTACGTCGAAAAGCTCCAGAAGGATTTGGCGGTCTGCCAGGGCGGGGGCGACACCAATGCGCCGCCGCCGGGCTTGCAGGGCCAGATCCTGCTGGTCAACACAAACTGGAATTTCGTGGTTGTGGACGTCCTGCCGCCGCCGGCCAAGATCATCCCGTTGACCGATCTCACCATTCAGCGCAAGGACAAGCTGATTGGCAAATTGCGCGTTTCGGAAGTCATTGCCGACCGCAACTTCGCCGTGGGCGAGATTCTTCTCGACTGGCAGCAATCGCCGCCGAAGAAGGGCGACTACGTCTTCTATTGATGGCGGGTCGGGCCGGCCCGAACGGTCATGGTGACTTCCTCTTCAGACTTCCCGCGCCGGGCCCGGCGGTTGGTGACTTCAACCTTTTCATGGGCTGCCTTCCTGTTGTGTCTGGCTGCGCTGGCGGTCTTGGCCGGGTGCGCATCCATGGACTCCGACATGCCGTGGAATCAACCCCAAGACTGGGAAGGCGCCCCGTCGATTCCGGGATTCAACGGCCAACAGTAGGCATTCGCTGGAACTCCGGGCGGTTGTGAGGACGTCGCCGGAGTAACAAAAAAGCCGTCTCCGCGGGGAGACGGCTTTTGGTTTTTCGCGGACTGGTACTTACCGGCGAATCCAGCCTCGTTGCACCATGACCTCGGCAATCTGGATGGCGTTTTGAGCCGCGCCTTTCCAGATGTTGTCGCCGGCGCACCACAGCGCGAGTCCATTCTCGACGGTGGGGTCGCGGCGGATTCGGCCGACGAGCACGTCGTACTTACCCGATGCGTCCAGAGGCATGGGATAAACGGCTTGCTTGGGATCGTCCACGACCGTCACGCCAGGAGCCTTGGCCAGCAGTGCCCGGGCTTCGTCCGGCGAGAGCGGTTTCTCGAACTCGGCATTGATCGAAATGCTGTGTGCGTTGAACACCGGCACGCGAACGCACGTCGTCGAGACGCGGATCGAGGCATCGCCGAGAATCTTGTGCGTCTCGCGGCGCATCTTGACTTCTTCGGTGCTCTCGCCCGATTCGTCCTTGAATGAACCCACGCAGGGAATCAGGTTGAATGCGATCGGGTGTGGGTAGACCTCGCGCGGGAGCGGCTGCCCGGCCACCCACGCACGGGTCTGCGCGTCAAGTTCGCGAATCGCGGCTCCGCCGGTGCCGGAGACCGCCTGGTACGTGCTCGCGATCAGGCGCCGGAGCCTGGCAGCCTTGTGCAGTTCGGCCAGCGGCATCAGCGCGATGATCGTGCTGCAGTTCGGGTTCGCGATGAAGCCCTGGTGCTCTTTCAATGCCTCCGGGTTGATCTCGGGCACGACCAGTGGAACGCGCGGGTCCATCCGGAAATCGTCGCCATTGTCGATAACGACGCAACCGCGCTTCACGGCTTCCCACCCGAGCGTCTGTGAGGCGCCCTTGGCGCCCTCGGTCCCCGCGAAGAACGCGAAGTCCATGCCCGTGAACGCGTCCGGTTGGGCCACCTTGACGGGATAGGGGTCGCCGTCGATCGTCTCGGTGCGCTCGGAGCGCGCGAGGATGACAAGGGACTTGACCGGGAAGTTCCGGCGCTTGAGCAGTCGCACCATTTCGGTGCCGACCGCGCCGATCCCGACCACACAGACGTTGTACTGCTTCATGACCATGCTCCGTTCTCGGCTACACGCGCTCGGCCACGAGGTCGCCGACCTCGGTGGTCGAGTACCCCATGCGACCCGCCGCCAGGCTCTTCAGCTTGGTGCCGGTCACGTCCATGACGGCCTTTTCAATGGCACGGGCCGCCTTTTCTTCGCCCACATGTTCCAGCATCATCATGCCGGCGCAGATCGCGGCCAGCGGGTTGATTACGTTTTTGCCGGTGTATTTCGGGGCCGAGCCGCCCATGGGCTCGAACATGCTGACGCCTTCGGGGTTCAGATTGCCGCCGGCGGCGATGCCAAGCCCGCCCTGCGTGATGGCGGCCAGGTCCGTGATGATATCGCCGAACAGGTTGGCCGTGACGATAACGTCGAACCACTCCGGGCTCTTGACCATCCACATGCAGGTGGCGTCCACGTGGTAATACTCGCGCTTGATGTCCGGGAAGTCCTTCTGCCCCATCTCGTGAAACGCGCGTTCCCACAGGTCGAACACGTAGGTCAGTACGTTGGTCTTGCCCACGAGGGCCAGGGTGTTATCCGGGCCGACGCCGCGGGCCTTCTTGCCGCACTTGCGGGTGTAGTTGAACGCCCAGCGCAGGCACCGGTCAACCTGGGCGCGGCTGTAAATCATGTTCTGCACAGCCACCTCGTGCGGCGTGCCCTTCATCATGATTCCGCCGACGCCGGTATAGACGTCGCCCGAGTTTTCGCGCACCACCACATAGTCGATGTCCTTGGGTCCCTTGTCCTTGAGAGGCGTCTCGACGCCGGGGTACAGGTGGACGGGACGCAGGTTGATGTACTGGTCCAGCTCGAAGCGCAGGCGCAGCAGAATACCCTTTTCGAGAATGCCGGGCTTCACGTCCGGATGGCCGATGGCGCCCAGATAGATGGCGTCAAACTTCTTCATCTCGGCCGAGGCGGAGTCGGGTAGGGCTTCCCCTGTCTTCAGGTACCGGGCGCCGCCGAAATCGAAGTTCACCAGGTCCAGCTTGAAACCGCCCTTGGCGGCCGCCACATTCAACACCTTGACGCCTTCGCGCACCACTTCGGGTCCGGTTCCGTCGCCGGCGATCACGGCGATCTTGTAGGTCTTGGCCATTTGCTCAACTTCCTCTCTTAATCTACGGTTGTCCAATGGAAAGGCGTGAAATGGTAGCGCAAGGCACCGCCCGGCGTCCAGAAGAACGTGCGGAAGACCTAATGCCATTCGGCGACTTCGAGCCCGGGCACCCGTCGGAACTCTCTGAGGTTGCCGGTTGCAAGTCGGAGGCCGTGGGCGAGACAGGCGGCTGCCAGCCAGGAGTCGTGAACGCCGATCATCTCGCCGCGTCGTGCCAGGTCAGCCCACAACAACGCGTGAGAGCGGGCTGTTGCCGTGTCGATCGACAGTACGGGAATGGCGGCGAGGACCCCCTCCACAAAGGCGAGCCGTCTGGCTCTTGTCCTGGCGTCCGTCGCCCGCTGGACGCCGTGCAGCAACTCACTGGCGGAGATGACGGAAAGGAATGCATCCTCCTCCTCATGTCCAAGGATGCAAGCCGACAAGTCCATCCCTGCTCGCTCGATGTTGATCAGGACGCTGCTGTCGATCAGGATTCCCATGGATCCCTCGGCTTGTCGACGGCGATGGCTTTGCGAGACGTTTCAACGTCACGCGCGAAGGCGACCGCGTCCTGTTTTGATAGGTGGGGCAGTGACCGGAGCAGACCCGGAAGGTCCCCGAGTCGTCTGCCAGTGGGCAACGGGCGAAGCTCCGCCACCGGCTTCTTGCCTTTGCACAAAACAAACGATTCGTGTCGGTACGCGACCCGACCGATATAATCAGAAAAATGTCGCGCCGCTTCCGTAACCGTTAGGGTGATTGTGTCCATCGCGTCTCCTTCTGCCTGATAATCAGATAATACGATTAATGCACAAATGGGTCAAGAGTTCCCTCCCTCGTCAATCCATGGTTGACGTCGTGCGGCGCGGTGGGTGACAGTTATGCCATGGCCAAAGCGGCACCAACGAACCTGATCCACGGGCTGATGCTTGACGAGCTGGTGCAGGCCTGTCGCGAGGCGGGCCAGGAGGTCTACCGGGCGAAGCAGGTCTGGCGCTGGCTCTACGTGCAACAGGTGTCGGACTGGGCCGAGATGCGCAACCTGCCGCACGCGTTGCGCGAGTATCTGGCTGCCCACTACTCGCTGCAGTCGGTAACACCGACGACCGTTGAAGGGGATGAAACCGGCACGCGCAAAATCCTTGGCGCCCTGGCCGACGGCGAGTGCATCGAGGAGGTCCTGATCCCGACCGGGGACCATAACACGGTGTGCGTATCGAGCCAGGTCGGCTGCCGGTTCGCCTGCGCCTTCTGTGCCAGCGGAACAGGCGGTTTCATTCGGCACCTGGGCGCGGGCGAGATCGTGGGCCAGGTGTTGCTGGCCTACCGCGAGCTGGGCGCGCGGCCGGGCAACGTCGTCTACATGGGCATGGGCGAACCTTTCGACAACTACGACGAGGTGCTCAAGTCGGTCCGCATCCTGAATCATCCCGACGGCCTGGGCATCGGCGCGCGCCACATCACAATCAGCACGAACGGCGTGATTCCGGGGATCCGGCGCCTGGCCGGCGAAGACCTGCAGGTCGAACTCTCGGTGTCCCTGCATGCGCCTGACGATAACCTGCGGTCCCTGCTGATGCCCGTCAACCGCACCTACCCGCTGACCGACCTGATGGGCGTCTGCGCCGACTACGCGGTCGCGACAGGTCGCATCATCACCTTCGAGTACACGCTCATTCGCAACGTGAACGACTTGCGGCAGCACGCGGAGGCCCTGGCGCGGTTGATCCGCGGGGTTCCCTGCCGCGTCAACCTCATTCCGCTCAGCCCGGTTGCGGGGTTCCGCGGCGAGCCGCCGGCCCCGGGAACGGCAACCGTGTTCATCGACACGCTGGCCAAGGCGGGGATCAACGCTACGCTGCGCGCTTCCAAGGGAACCGATATCCAGGCGGCCTGCGGGCAATTGCGGCTTAGGACGCAAGACGGCCAGCGTGAGCGAGAGACGAGAGTCGGCCATGAAGGACTGTGAGACCTGCGGGAACGAGATTCCCGACCTTGAGCTGCAATGCCGGTTCTGCGGGGCCCAGCAGCGACTCACACGGGGGCAGGTCCGAACGGGAAATAGTGTGCGGACGGTCAACATAGAGGCCAACCGTCCCTCGGTCGATGAAGCGCTGGAAAGGCTCGAGGGCGAGCTGGCGCGGGCGAAGCAGTCGGGGGTCCGCGTCATGCGGCTCATTCACGGGTGGGGTTCCAGTGGGACGGGCGGCAAGCTGCGCGACGCCTGCCGTGCGTTTCTGCAGCGCAAGCTGGTCGCCCGGCAGGTCAAATCGGTCGTGGCCGGCGACAACTACTCGCGGGCTACGATCGGCGGCCGGTCATTGATGGAACGGTGTCCGTCGCTGCGCGAGTGTGAGCGCTCGGATGCGCAGAATCCGGGAATCACGTTCATCGAACTGTGATATGATCTGTCCCCTGACTATGGACACACCTACAGAAGCGCAACCTATTCCGGCCGGTCCCCGCCGTGTGGCGGCGGAGATTGTACGCCGGTGGCTGGAGACAGGGGACTTTCCTGACCGCGTCGTGGACGGGATCAATCGCGACCGCGGGTTCGTGACCGAGGTGGTTTTCGGCACTGTAAAGTGGCGGCGGGCGCTGGATTTCCTGCTCAGGCAGGCCGTCGAGCGGCCGCCGGATAAGGGCCTGCGGGCCTACCTGCTGACCGGTCTATACCAGCTCTGGTTCATGAGCGGGGCCGAGTATGCGGCCGTGAACGAAAGTGTGGCCGCCGTGCGGAGCGCGTTCCCGGCGCGGCAGGCTGGCTTTGCCAACGCCGTATTCCGCCGCGTCCTGCGTGAGCGAACCGCCCCTGCAAACGGCCCTGGCAGCGCAGAAGCCCGGCATACGGCTGTCGCATCCAGATGCGCTAGTGGAACGCTGGACGGCCCGTCACGGCGAAGCCGCCGCGCTGCAACTCTGCGAATGGAACAACCGGCCGCCGCCGCTCGTGCTGCGCATCGATCCGTCACGCGTGGCCATGGACGACTTCGTGACGTCCCTGGCGGGGGCCGGGGTAGAGGCCGGGCCGCATCCGTTCGCGCCGGATCGGTATATTGCACTGGCCCGGGGTGCCGACGTGCGCGGTCTGCCGGGCTACGCGGAGGGCCTGTTTGTCGTGCAGGATCCGTCCACTTTGGCGGCCGTGGAGCTTCTCGATCCACAACCCGGAGAATCAGTCCTCGATGCCTGCGCGGCGCCGGGCGGCAAGACCGTGGCGATCGCGCAACGCATGAAGGGTTCTGGCGGCTTGGTCGCCGTGGATGTGCATGCGGACCGCCTGCCGGCCTTGCGACAGAATCTCGAGCGCCTGCGCCTGCCGTGGGTATCGGTGCACGAAGCCGACCTGACGGCGCTTCCGGCCGACGCGGCGGGCCCGTACGACGCGGTCCTGCTCGATGTGCCGTGCTCGAACACCGGGGTACTGCGGCGGCGGCCGGACGCGCGGTGGAGGTTTTCGACGGAACGGCTCGTGCGACTGGCCGCGACGCAAAACGCCCTGCTGACAGCCGCGGCAGCCGTGGTCAAGCCGGGCGGACGGCTGGTCTACAGCACGTGCAGCCTCGAGCCCGAGGAAGGCGAAGGCCTGGTCCGCGGCTGGCTCGAATCGCACGGCGGTTTCAGCCTGGACGGCGAGCGCCGGTGTTTCCCGCCGGTTGACGGCGTAGACGGCGCCTACGCGGCTCGGTTGCTCTGTAACATTTCCCCGGGCCAGGCCGTATAGTAGAGTAGAAGGTTGCGGATGGGGATGGCCGGCCGCGAGCCGGTCGTCGGGTTGCGGGCATACGCCCGCCTTTTGGCGTAAGAACCGGAAAGGAATCACGATGAAGCGAGGATTGGGCGTATTGGCGGGCGGCATGATGCTGGTGGCGGCGGTGGCGGCTCAGGCGTTGCCGTTGCAGACAGATCGGGTTGGAGCCGGCGCGCGGTGGGTCGCGCATGTTGACGTGGACAAGCTGAAAACCACGCAATGTGGACGGTATCTGCTCGATCAACTGGGCAAGGACGAACCGAACCGCAAGCTCCTGGCGTTTCAGGCTATGTTCAATTTTGATCCGCGCAAGGATGTGTCTTCGGTGACGCTCTACGGCAGCGACAACCGGCCGGAGAATACGGTGACGCTGGTGAAGGGCACGTTCGACACGCAGAGGCTGGAAACGCTGGTGCGGGCAGGGGAGGGGTACGAAGAGTCGAAGTACGGCGCTCACGTCGTGCACAGTTGGATTGATCGCAAGCACGGTGATCGCCGGATATTCGCCAGCATCATGGCAGACGGCACAGTGGTCCTGGCCGGCGAGACGTCGCTTGGACAGGCACTGGACGTTCTCGATGGGAAGGCGCCCAAGGCGGTTGCCGCCACGTTTCCCGGCCTGACCTCGGACCGGCAGACGGCCATCTTCATCGCGTCCGCCGATCTGAGCGGCATGACCAACGTGAATCCGCGGGCAGCAGTCCTTTCGCAGGCATCCACGGCTTATCTCGCGTTGACCGAGAGCGGCGACCAGATTCAGGCCGATATCGGCCTCGGCGCGAAAACTGTCGAAGCGGCCACCCAAATCGAGTCGGTGGCGCGGGGTCTGGTGGCCATGGCGACGCTGGGCCAGGACCAGCGGCCCGAACTGGCGAAGCTGGCCGGCGCCACGACGATCGTCCGCACTGGCCTTCAGGTGGCGGTGGCCCTGCGCTATCCCGCCGCGGATCTGATTGCGGGCTTCCAGCAGATGGCTCAACGGGCGCCACAGGGAGGCGCACAGAGTGGCCCAGGACACGCACAACCTGCAGCACTGCAGTGACGAAACGCTTGCCCGGCACGCGCAGGCAGGATGCGATCGTAGTTTCGAGGCCTTGGTGCTGCGCCATGAGGCGGGCATTCTGCGCTTCCTGAGCGCCCGCCTGGCCACGGGTTGCGATGCCGAGGACCTGGCGCAGGAAACGTTCGTGAGGGTCCACCGTGGGCTGGGGTCGTATGACCCGGCCCGGCCGTTCAGGGCCTGGCTCTTTACGATCGCCCGGCACGTCTGGATCGATCGATACCGAGCCCGTCGGCCCGTCCTGCCGGCGGAGCCTGGCGTCTCTTTGGACAGGCGGGACCCGGCAGCGCTCCTCGCCCGGCGGGATGAAGTCGCCGGGCTGTGGCGGCTGGCGTCAGAGCTGCTGACCGAGAACCAATGGACATGCCTGTGGATGCGCCACCAGGCAGCCATGGAGATCGATGAGATTGCCGAGGCCATGGGCAGGTCGGCGCTTTTGGTGCGGGTGACGTTGCATCGGGCTCGGCAGCGCCTGGCGAAGGGAATTCCGGCTTTGGCTCGGCGCGATCTGAGACTGGGGTTGGTCCCCCCGTTGACCCGGGTGGTCGCTGCGGCAACCGTGACAAGATCGATGGCGGAGTGAGGTAACCATGCGATGTCAGGCATACCGGTGGGCGGTTTCGGCAGCGACCGATAGCGGGCGCGATCTGCCGGGTTGGGCGCGGCGGCATGAGGCAGACTGCGCCGACTGCCGTGCCCATCGGCAACAGGTCGAGAGCATCGTGCACCAACTTGGCGCCGCGTACGAGTCCGAGACCTGGCCAGGATCCGGGCTTCATCAGTGCATCATGAACGCCGTGCATCGGCCCGATCCCACCCCAGACAGCGCCAAACCGCCTGCGGTCGGCTGGCTCCCGGCATTGGCGGCGACCGCCGCCATGGCGGTCATTGCGGTGGTCATTTTCACGGCTGTCGAGCGTCCGCGCCCAGTCGAGACGCCGTTTGCGCAGCATGCGGTTCCACGGATTGAACTGGCACCGGCCGGCCTTGATCCCGGCGAGTGGCTGGCCGTGCCGTACGAGCGCGAGTTGGGTCGGTTGACGGACGACCTGGCATCGGGCGGCGCCTTTCTGGCGGATTGCCTCGGGTGGGACTCTGTCGTCCGCTGAGGGTTATAGGCGAACCAGGGGCTGGGTTTCGGTCTTTTGCCGGACCCGGACCCATGGTATAAAGGAGTCATGAGGTCGCGCAGGTGGAGTTTGGTGGGCGCGGGCCTGACGGTCTTATCCGTCGGGGCGAGTGGGGAATTCGAGCGTTACGCCGTTATTCTCAATCGCAAACCCTTTGGCGAGGAAATCCAACCGCCTGCCGCGGCAGCCGTCGTGGTGCCGCCCAGTGAATCCGTGGTCAACAAGGTGAAGATGACGGCCGTGGTGCGCGACGAGGGCGGCACGCTGCGCGTCGGGATCGTCGACCTCAAGTCCAATCGAAATTACCTGCTGGGCGTCGGCGAGAGCCTGGAGGGCATGGAGATTGTGGAAGCGGATTACGAGAAAGAACGCGCCCGACTGCGGCGTGGCGTCGAGGATTACTGGGTGTCCATGTACGGCGGATCCAACAAGTTTGAGGCAGTCGGAAGGACCCAGGAAGGGGATGCGAATGTCGCCCCGGCGCTGACGAATACAGCGGGTCCGGCGCGCCTGAATACCGAGGCACGCGCAGCGGCACCGGCGCACAAAGGCGTCCTGGATCAGCGGCTTTCGTATGCGTTACGCCGGGTCCAGCGCGACGCAGCACGGCGGCGGGCGGAGGAAGCTGTTACGGAGACCCGGCCGGCTGAGTCGCATGGCGCGAATGTGACGGCGGCTGTCATGCGTGCAGGCAGTGGAGCCGCGCCTGCCGGGGCAGACGCTGAAGTGATGAGGGTCATGCAGTCCCTCACCAACCAGGTCGAACTCACGGAGGCAGAAGTTGCCCAGTTACTGCAAGAGTATCAAAAGACCCTGATCCGGAGCGGCCAGGCGCCCCTGCAGATTCCCCTTACGCCGGAGACAGATGCCCAGATGGTGGAAGAAGGTTACCTGCCCGCACAGCCGTGATCCGGCCCGTTCCGCACTTTTCCCTTTGCACGCGACCCCTAAATCGACACTCTATTAACCATGACATCCTCACCCAGGCAAGCCGCATGGATCGCCCCGTTCGTCGCTTTGGCGGGGCTGGCCCTCTATCTTTTCACGCTGAGCCAGGGCCCCTATCCCGGCGAGTCCGCGGGCTTGATGGCCGGGCAGTTGGGTGTAAGCCCTCTCGCCTTCAATATCCACCCGCTCGCCGACCTCGCCAGCAGGGCCGCACTCGCCGTCCGCTTCGGTTCCATTGCGGATCGCCTGAACGTCTTGAGCGCAGTTTGCGCCGCGGGAGCACTCTGGTTGCTGGTACGGCTGGTTGCCGCGGCGATCTGGCTTGCCATCGACGTGGACGACTCGAACCGGCGCGCAGCGACCTGGGCGGCCCGGCTTGGCGGCCTGGGGGCGGGCCTGTTTCTCGCCGTCAGCATGCCGTTCTGGTATGCCGCCAACCGCTTCCACGTGGCGGCATTCGATCTGGTTTTGCTCCTGGCGTTGGCTCATTTGCTGCTGAGCTTCCTTGGCGCGCCGCACCGGTTCAAGGGCTTTGTTTTTGGGTTGTGTTACGGCTTGGCGGCCGTCGAGTTTCCTACGCTGATAGTCTTCGGCCCACTCGTCCTGGCGGCAGTTCTTAGAGGGCTGTGGGGCCACGACGAACTGCGATGGGGCCGCGCGTGGCCGTTGGCCGCCGGTTTTTTGCTCGGCCTGCTGGCCTACCTGCCGCTCGCATGGCGGCTTATGGGATCGGTGGCATTCCGCGCCAGTTGGCCTGACGGCGGTTACGGTTTCGCGCTGTTCACGGTGCTCAAGATGCACTTCTCTTTGATTGCGCGGAGCCTTCCCCAGATCGGGTGGCTGCTGGTCATCGTCAGCAGCATTGTGCCTTGGCTGGCGGTCCTGGTCGTAGGACGGCGGGGTCTGAATGCAGAGAAGGACTGGGGTCTCTACATACTGCACGCGATCCTGTCCGGAGTGGCGATCGCCGTCCTGCTCAATGTACCGTTTGCGCCCTGGGTAATCCTGGGACCGTGGCGGTTGCTTGTGACGCCCTATGTCCTGCTGGCCTCCGTGTTCGGCTATGTGGTGGCTTACTGGTTCCTGCTGCCGCGCATGTATCTTTCCTATGAGCAGGACCCGCTCCAGGTCCGCTGGCGTGACCGCGTGGGTTGGTTTCCCGCCGTCCTGCTGCTGTGCGTGCCGGTGGCTGTTGGGGCCCTTAATTTTCGAACTGCCGACGCGCGGGCGGCCGGCGCGCTGAACGGTTATGCGCAGTCCCTGATCGCAAGCGCCGGATCGCGAACCTGGGTATTGACCGACGGAACGTTCGACGACAACGTGCTCGTTGAGGCCTGCGAGGCCGGCCGGCCGCTGCGCACGATCAATCTGCGCTACTCGAACAACAGCTCATATCTGCAGTGGCTTGGCGGCAATTTTCAGAATCCGCGCCTGCGGAGCCTGGCTGAAGTGGACATGCTCGCCTTCCTGCGCGAATGGATGGACTCGGATACCAACTTCGCAGACGAAGTCGCGTTCACGGTTCTGCCCGATCTCTGGTTATCGGGGGGATACCATCCGATCCCCGACCGGGCCGTCATCGTTGGCACGAGACAGGCGGCCCTGTCTGATCCCGCGGCGGCCTGGGCTGCTCACCAGGCATTCTGGGGTCAGCCCTTCATTGCCGGGTTGGAGGCCGCTCGAAAGGATCCCGTGCTGGGATCCATGGCCGCCGTCGCGCTTAGGAATCTCAGTCTCGTGGCCAATAACCTGGGGGTCGTGTTGGAGGATAATGGCTGGCAGAAGCAAGCCTTTGCGGCATATGGGCAAGCGCGCGAGCTCGACCAGGATAACGTGAGCGCGCTTTTGAACCAGAATACGATGCTCGACCACGGCTACGCCGCGCCCGATGCCGACCGGAGCCGGGCCGACTTGAAGAAATTGGCCGAGTCGCTCAAGTCGAAGATTCAGGTGTGGGCGCTGGCGCGTACGTACGGTTACGTCCGGTTGCCCCAGGCCTACGCGGATATGGGCATGGTCTGGGCGTTGTCCGGCGAACCGGGCATGGCCGTGGCCGGGTTCAAGCGGGCGATCGAACTCGAGCCCGGCGCGCGCGATATGCTCTCCTACGGTCTGGCCGCCGCCTATCTGGCACAGGATCAGGCGGCAGAAAGCGAGGCGTTGTACCGGGGGCTGCTGGCCAAGAACCCTGCCGACGCCAGGGCTCTCATCGGGTTGGCGCGAATCATGGCGCTGGGCGGCAAACTTCAGGAGGCTACTGGTCTGCTCGAACGGGCCACCAGCGCCGGCGTGCCCAAGGACCGCATCGCGATGGAATATGCCGCGCTGTACCTGGCCGTCGGTGACCTGGCGCGCGCCCGTATCGCCCTGCAGGAACTCACCGACCTCAAACCTGAACTCTCATCAGCGTGGGCCATGCTGGCGGCTGTCCTGATGCAGCAGAAGGACACGAAGGCGTTGGAAGAATGCGAACGCAAGTTGGATCGGGCGCGCGACAAGGATTTCATCGTTCTGTTTGTGCTCGGCCAGATTGCCGTCCAGAAGGCCGATTTCGCCGCCGCGCGCGTCCTCTTCGACCAGGTGCAGGCGCTGCGGCCTGCCAACCCCGTCGTGTTGGATCAACTCCTGCGGCTCGACGTCCAGGAGAACCGCGAGGATCTGGCGGCCGTCCACGTACGCAGTCTGCTGTTGCTGGATCCCAACCACGCCTTTGCCAATCACGTGTTAGGTTCGCTGCAACTCAAGCGCAAGGAGTACGCTCTGGCCGAAAATTCACTCCGCAAGAGCGTCGAGCGCAGCCGGACGCCCGAGTCGCTGAACGACCTGGCCTGGGCGTTGCAGGAACGCGGCCTGCTCGAGGAAGCCGAGGCGCTGGCCCGCGAGGCCCTGCGGGCGAATGAAAAGTCGGCGGTGTACTGGGATACTCTGGGCGTTGTACTGATGAAACGCGGAAAACTGGCCGAGGCCGAGGCCGCCCTCAAGCAGTCGGTCGCGCTGTTCGCGGACGACCTCAGCGTGCAAACGCATTTGGTCGAGCTTTTCGACAAGAAGGGCGATGCCCGCCGGGCGGCCCAGTTGGCCGAGGATCTTCTCGGGCGGGGGAGCGAACTGAGTGCCGCCGATCGCGAGACGCTCCGCGCCCTGACGCGGCGCGCGGCAGCCCGGTAAATGGGATGGAGGACTATGGACTACGGGACGGCCAAGCGGTTGCTCGACGAGATCGGGCAAGGACACGCCCTCAAGTTTTGGGAGCAACTGACTCCCGCGCAGCAAGAGGCCCTTCTGGCGCAAATCGGCAACATCGATTTCGACGCCATGCGACGCATTCGGGCGCTGTTGGCGGGTGGGGTGGCTGCCGGTGGGTCACCCGCGGCGGCGGCGACAGGCTTGGCCCCGGCGCCCGTCGTTGAGTTGGGCGGCAGCACGGCCGACGATGCCTACGAGGTCGGCGCCCAGGCGTTGCGGCAAGGGCAAGTCGGGGTCATTCTCGTGGCCGGGGGGCAGGGCACTCGCCTTGGTTATGACGGGCCCAAGGGTACCTATGCGCTCGCGGCCTTGAGTAGGGCTTCGCTGTTCGAAATCCATGCGCGCAAGATCCTGGCGCTCGAGCGCCGGTTCGGCGCGCCGCTTCCTTTCTACATCATGACCAGCCAGGCCAACGATGCCGACACGCGCCGATTTTTCGCGCAGCACGGCCATTTCGGCCTGGATCCCGAGCGCGTGCAGTTCTTTGCGCAAGGCATGCTTCCCGGCTTCTGGCCGGACGGGCGGATGGTGTTGGAGGAGCCCGGACGCTTGTTCACGGCGCCGGACGGCCACGGCGGCGTGCTGGCGGCGCTGGCGCGAACGGGAATGCTGGCCGACATGCGACGGCGGGGCATTACCACGCTCTTCTACTTCCAGGTCGACAACCCGCTGGTGGACGTGGCCGATCCGGTGTTTGTCGGCCTGCACCTCACCCGGGGCGCAGGGATGTCGCTCAAGGTTTGCGCCAAGCGGGATCCCGCCGAGGGGCTGGGCGTCGTCGTGGACAGCGCCGGGCGGAATGCGGTGGTCGAGTACACCGAGCTGACCGACGCGCAGAAGCAGGCGCGCCGGCCGGACGGCGAACTTCTTTTCAAGTTCGGCAGTGTGGCCATCCATCTGTTTTCGCTGGCATTCCTCGAGCGCGAGACCTCGGCGGGTCTGCCGCTGCACCCGGCGCATAAGAAGATTCCGTTTTGCGACGACCAGGGCCGCACGGTCAAACCCGACCGGCCGAATGCCTACAAGTTCGAGAAGTTCATCTTCGATGCCCTGCCGGATGCGGCCAACCCCCTGGTCCTGGCGTTTGCGCGCGAAGATGAATTCGCTCCTGTAAAAAACGCCGAGGGCAGCGATTCGCCGGACACGTCGCGCCGTGCGATGATGGAGAAGGCGGCTCGCTGGTTCGCCGCTTGCGGCGTGGCCGTTCCGCGCGATGCGCAGGGAGCGCTGGCCGTGAATCTCGAGATCGATCCCGCCTATGCGAACAGCCCGGAGGAGCTGCGCGCCCGGCTGCCCAAGGCCTTCGCCATCGCGGGGGACGTGTGGTTGCGATGACAACGCGGCGGCGCGTGCGGCGGGGAGCGGCGTAACGCCATGCTGTTTATCGGGGTCAACCTGGCCGTGGTGGCGATCCTGGCGCTTTCCCTGTGGCTGGTCCAGGCCTGGCGGCAACTTGCGTTCTGCCGCGCGCAGCTTGCCGAGGCGTGGGAACAGCTTCGGGCGGAACTGGCGGCCCGACGCGAGATCATCCCCTACCTGGTGACCGCCGCGCCTGCCGAGGCGGCTGCGTCGGGGTCAGTCATCGGCAATGCCTGCGACCTGGCCGCCAACGTCGAGGGCGTGCGCGAGAGTTCGCAGGCCGAAACACGCCTGGCGGCGGCACTGGGTCGCCTGACCGTTCTGCTCGACGAGTCGTCGGACCTGTCGAGCAATGCCAATCTCAGCCAGTTACGGGCCAGTTTGCGCGAACTGGACGAACGCGTCGGCCTGCTGCGGGAGGCCCATAATCGGCAGGCGGACACGTTTAACGCGCTGCTGGAACGTCCGGCAGGCCGGCTCCTCGTCTATGGGCAGATGTTTCGGAAGGTCGATTGCTTCTGACAAGAAATTCCTTGTACCGGCCGCCCAGTCTAATCTATCCTGTCGCGCCGTTTTTTTGTCGAGCGTTTCAGGCGGCGCCATAAGGGAGTCGTTCTGCGGGTGTGGAAGATGGCGGAGGACCCGCCAGGTATCGAGCAAGGAGAAGGAAGGGATCATGAACAGGTTGAGCGTGCGGTGGGGCAAGTGGCTGGGGTTTCTCGCGGTCTTGTTGGGACTCGGTGGGGGCGTGGCGTCGGCCAGTGAAGCCGACCTCAATCTGCCCGATCTGGGCGCTGTCAGTTTCTTCGGCGGCAGCATCACCGGAACGAACCTGATGCTCCTCGGCATCGTGGTCTGTGCGATCGGCCTGGGCTTCGGGCTGCTGCAGTTCTTCAGGACGAAGAACCTGCCGGTCCACAAGTCCATGGGCGATGTCTCGAACATTATCTGGGAAACCTGCAAGAGTTACCTGGCGCAGCAGGGCAAGTTCCTGGCTTACCTGTGGCTCCTGATCGCGGTCTGCATGGTCTACTACTTCAAGGGCCTGCAGCACATGGGCTGGCACCAGGTGGCGTTGATCCTCGGCGCCTCGATCCTGGGTATTCTCGGCTCGTACGGTGTGGCCTGGTTCGGCATGCGCATCAACACGTTCGCCAACAGCCGCTCGGCGTTCGCGGCCCTGCGCGGCACGCCGTGGGAGGCGCTGGCCATCCCGATGCGTTCGGGCATGAGCGTCGGCATGCTGCTGATCACGGTCGAGTTGTTTTTCATGATCTGCATCCTGGTGTTCCTGCCTTCCGAACTGCGCGGGCCGTGTTTCATCGGGTTCGCCATCGGCGAGTCGCTGGGCGCCTCCGCGCTGCGCATCTGCGGTGGCATATTCACCAAGATCGCGGATATCGGCTCCGACCTGATGAAGATCGTGTTCAAGCTCCCGGAGGACGATCCGAAGAACCCGGGCGTAGTCGCGGACTGCACGGGCGATAACGCCGGCGACAGCGTCGGCCCGACGGCTGATGGGTTTGAGACCTACGGCGTGACGGGCGTGGCCTTGATCACGTTCCTGGCGCTGGTGTTCGGCGCGGGCGCTCTCTGCGCCCAGCTCATCGTCTGGATTTTCGTCATGCGTATCCTGATGATCCTGTCGGCCTTGGGGGCCTACCTGGCCAACGACGTGTATTTCACCGGCAAATTGAAGCACGCGAAGGCATTCGATCCAGAACATCCGCTGACCATTCTGGTGTGGCTGACGTCCATCATCTGCATCGGCGTGACGTACCTCGCCAGCTATTTCCTCATCGGCGGTCTCACGATCAACGGTGTTGTTCAGGCGAACCTCTGGTGGGTTCTCTCGACCATCATCTCGTGCGGCACGATTGCCGGCGCCTTGATTCCGGAATTCACCAAGGTTTTCACGAGCACGAATGCGAAGCACGTGAAGGAAGTGGTGACCGCCTCCAAGCAGGGCGGCGCTTCTCTGAACATCCTGTCCGGCTTCGTGGCCGGTAACTTCTCCGCCTTTTGGGAAGGCCTGACCATGCTGGTCCTGATGCTGATCGCGGCGTTGCTCGCGACGAATCCCGCCGTGTCCGGGTTGATGCCGGCCGGGTTGGAATTCGCGGCGCCGATCTTTGCGTTCGGCCTGGTGGCCTTTGGCTTCCTGGGCATGGGCCCGGTCACGATCGCGGTGGACAGCTTCGGCCCGGTTTCCGATAACGCGCAGTCCGTGTACGAACTGAGCCGCATCGAGTCCATCCCCGGCATCGAGAAGGAAATCGAGAAGGACTTCGGGTTCAAGCCCGACTTCGAGAATGCCAAGATGAACCTGGAGCGCAACGACGGCGCGGGCAACACCTTCAAGGCCACGGCCAAGCCGGTGCTGATCGGCACGGCCGTTGTCGGGGCGACCACGATGATCTTCGGCATCATCCTGATGCTGGGCAAGGGCAAGGCCCTGGCCCTGGCACAGGTTGCCGGACTTCCTGTTGGTGGGCACCTGAGTGCCGAGCAGCTCAAGCTAGGCATCGACTCCGTGATCTCCAGCCTGAGCCTCGTGCGCCCCGAGATCGTCCTTGGTCTCCTCATGGGCGGCGCGGTGATCTACTGGTTCACCGGCGCGGCGACGCAGGCGGTGGTGACCGGTTCGTACCGCGCGGTCGTGTACATCAAGGAGAACATGAACCTGAACGCCGAGACGGCGTCGATCAAGGACAGCAAGGAAGTGGTCAAGATCTGCACGATCTACGCGCAGAAGGGGATGTTCAACATCTTCGTGGCCGTGTTCTGCTTCGCCTTGTCACTGGCCTTCTTCAACCCGTTTTTCTTCATCGGCTATCTGATCTCGATCGCCTTCTTCGGCTTGTACCAGGCCATCTTCATGGCCAATGCCGGCGGCGCCTGGGACAACGCCAAGAAGGTGGTCGAGGTCGAGTTGAAGGAAAAGGGCACCGACCTGCACTCGGCCTGCGTCGTAGGCGACACCGTCGGCGACCCCTACAAGGACACGTCTTCGGTCGCG
>CAITUY010000091.1 GCA_903895695.1 uncultured bacterium | reverse complement strand
GGGACGGTCCGCCTTTACGGGCGCGAGGCGCTTGGCGGCGCCGAGGTTCTGTGTTTTTCATGTGCCTGTAGGCTACAGGCGAACGGCCTCCCGGTCAGCGCTCTTCCGCATGTCCGTGGCGAAGTCTATGGGATGCCAGTGCACCCAGAACTGTGTCGTTTCGCCTGAAATCGCCGGAGACACGCTGTCCATCCGGTTGACCGGTTCGGCGTGGTTGAACAATTCCGTGGGCGGCTTGCGGTTGGGCACGGGCAGCCGGCCCGCCGCCAAGGCCGCGTTCACCCGGGCCTTGTCCCACAACAGGTAGCGAATGTGACCTTCATACCCCTGGGCCCCGGCTGGCTTGGGATCAACCGGGCAGACGTGCATATCGAGGCCCCAGTGACAGAACCCGATGTTGAACCGCAACGGCGTGTCCTCGCAGACTTGAAGCGCCACGCCCCAGCCGTCGATCGTCGGCACCGCGCAGCCGCCAGGCCGGACGACTTGGGCGTCGGCACACGCCACTTCAAAAGAATGATGGTTCAGGTTAGGGAAGGCGATCAGGGTCTGGTTGGTGCTTTCCACGATGCAGGAGTTCGGCAGGCTCCGGCACTTCGGCAGCTTGTTGGAAGGCGGCGACACCATCTGGTAAAAATAGGGGTCGTCAATCTGGGGCCACACCGGCGTTTTGCCCGGCTTGAGAATTGAAAATTTCACCCGCTTGTCCCAGATGTAGTCCCCGCCGGGCGTCGCGCTCAAGACCCAGACGGCCCGGTTGTCGAACGATTCATCCTTCGACTTTTCATAGCTGTGGAACTCAAAGGTTTTGCCGGTCTTGACCACTGCCAGATCCCCGGTCGGCTGGAGGTCATAGCTCTGGATGCCGGCGCAGGGCATGACCATCGGCATCAATCCTGCGCGCAGCTTCATTTCGCGCAATTCCAAGCCTTCGCCCGGATTCCAGCAGAACCACGCCACCGGCTCGTCACCGTCGAAGATGTAGTCCTTGCCGACCCAGGTCTGGCGATGAAAGGCGGGGCGGTAGGCCGGCGGCGCGTCCCGCATCGCGGCGGCACGCTCAACCCGGAAGTCGGCAAATGATACCCGGCTTTCGCGCACGGCCACGCCCGCCTGCCCTTGGAGCACCGGCTCAACGCGGTCAAAGTAGCGAATCAGTTCCTTTCCATCCACGCTGACGACGATCCATGGGCCCGACACCGTGACCCGCAACTGGTAGTCCTTGCCCGGCTCAAAGGGATGCGCCTTGACACGCACCACGCCGCCATGCGTCTTCCACAACTCGACATGCCCGTAGCCGCTTGAAAGCCGGACCATGTAATTGTTGTCTGGATCCTGCCACCGGACCACGATCGCCGCGTCCGACCCTATCGCTTCGCGCCCCCACTGGTAGTTGAAGAAGGTTTCGCCGCCGCGAAAACCGTTGAGTGGCGCCGGCTTCTCGATCTTCACCACAACCGCGACGGTGTAATCCGTCCACGCGGGAGCGCCCGCCAGCGCGTAGCGCCAAAGGACGACAGGGTGAATGGTGTGATAGGTCCACGAGTCGTCGACGCATCCGTCGCGCGCCGTCTCCGGCAGGCTGGAGTACTCCGGGCTTTCGCCCTGCAAGACGCCGTTCGTCGCGTGCCAGCCTTGGGAGGACAGGCGCATGTCCTGCAATTCCGCCAGTCTGTCACCCACCGCTCCATATCCATTCACTGCCAGGCATATTGCGATTGTTCCGATCGCGGCGACTGACTTCATCCGGGTTCCTCTTTCGCTTCATCACTGACCGCGGCCGTGTTGAGGAGTCGGCTCACGAGGAGCGCGACAAAGAAGCACACCAGATTGCCGACAACCGGCCAGAGCAGGAAGTTCACGTCGGCCCTGATCATCAGGAACAAGGCGCAGTACCCGGTCACGACGCCTGCCACGACCCCCCACTTGTTGATGCGCACAGGGAGCAACGCCAGCACCAGGATCCCCAGCACGCCGTTGGTGCAAAGCCCCATCAGCTTACCCCAGAGGATCTGGGCGTAACTCGCCTTGACGAAAGTCAGCGCCAGGAGCACCGACAGCAGGCCCCAACCGTAGGTCATCAGCTTCGCCCGGAAGAGGAAGTAGGCATCCGATCGCGGCACCCTGGCGAAGCGTTTCATGAAGTCTTCAACGCAGATCGTGGCCACCGCGTTCATGCTGGAGGAAATGCTGGACATGCTGGCGGCCAGAAAGGCGCCAATGACCAGCCCGGGAAGGCCGGCATGCATGCGCGTCACGACGAAGTAGGGATAGATCTGGTCCGGCTTGGCGGGCACCGGCAGTTCGGGATGAACCTTGTAGTAGACGAATAGAGCCGTCCCAATGAAGTAGAACAAATACCCCAGGGGGATGTAGCTGAGTGTCCCGATCCAAACGCTGCGATTGGCTTTGGCGATCGACTCCGTGGTGGCGTAGCGCTGGGTGATATCCTGCTGGGTGCCATAGATGCGAATGGTCTGGAACACGGTCTCCAGGATAAGCCAGACCGTCACGATCTTCGTCGGGTCCAACCCGGGGGCCAGCATGCGGAACTTGTGGTACTCGTTGGCGATCTGGAGGAACTGCGCGGCAGGGATGTCGCGGACGATGCAGAAGAGGCTGACGAACGCGCCCACGATGAAGATGATCGCCTGGATCACATCGGTGTAGATCACCGCCTCCATGCCGCCGATCGCCGTGTAGAGGACTGTCACCACGCCCATGATGACGATGGTCCACGCCAGATCCAGTCCCGTGGCGGTATAGATGGCCAGCGAGGTCAGGTAGAGCAGGATGCTCATGCGCGCCAGCGACATGACCAGGAAGGAGATCGACCCGAAAAGCCGCGCCGAGACGTGAATGCGCTTCTCGAACAACTCGTAAACGCTGATCACACCCGCGCGGCGGTACACGGGAACGACGAAGCGGGTGATGATATAGGACGTCAGGACGAGAAAGGGAAGCTGCACGGTATACGTCCAGTCATGCTCCCCATAAGCCATGGCCGGCAGCGCGATCATGGTCAGGGCTGACAGGTAGGTCGCCAAGACCGACAGGCCGACGGCAACGAAGTGAATCTTCCCGCTACCGATGAAGTAGCTGCGACTGCCCTCGATCTTCCGGCCGCACCACCAGCCGATCAGCAGCATGACGACCATGTAGATCGCCACAATCGCATAGTCAGGGGTCTGGAGTCTGCCCGCTGTGTCCATCGACGGTTCCCGCTCCTTCGTGTATTGACGACCGCAGTCACATTGCGGACGGACCCCAAGTTCCAAGAGCCTAACCGAAGACCTATCTGCCGCTTGTGGGAGCGGCGCGGCTTCCCGCGCCGGCCGGAGCCGGAAGCGGCTCCGCTCCGTGTGGCAAATAGTTCTTCGGACAAGCTCTAAGACGCGTCGACTAACCCGCCCAGTCGTGGACGGCAGACCGTCGTGGGTTCGTCCGTGCGTTCGCAGGATAGTACGCGCGACGCCGCGGTTCAACCTGAATGCCGGGATGCAACGCGAGCCGGCTCCAGCTCCGCGCTGCAGACATCGCGTGTTTGATCGCCCTTCCATCTTTGCTATACGTTTCTCCGCGCGGGTCACGGGACACGGAGCCGCATTGAGGAGTCTCATGAAGATCGTATGTTTCGGCGACAGCCTTTCAAGTTGCGGGGGAGAGAACGGCCGGTTTAGCGATATTCTGCAGGACCGGTTCCCAAACCACGTCTTCATTAACCGCGGCGTCGGCGGAGAGGGCTTCACGGAGGGCCGGGCTCGACTCGAGAAGGACGTGCTGGGCGAGCATCCGGATGCGGTTTTGATCGAGTTCGGCGCCAATGACTGGTGGCGCAACGAGCGGCCGCCGACGGCGTGGGCGTCCGACCTTGAGGACCTGGTGACCGCCCTGCAACGGCAGGGCGCCCGCGTGGCGGTCGTGGGAGTCTTTGGACCGTACCTAGACGATCAGGGCCGTCGCCTGCCCAAGGTGTACGGCATCGACGAACGCGCGGTCGCCTTTCAGAAACTCGAAGAGCAAGTTGCCCGCAAGCACGGCTGTCCGTACATCGCCAACTTCCAGGAAAAACTCGTGGGTCGGCGGTGTTGCTGGGGCGACCAGAACCATCCCAACGAGTACGGCAACCGGCACGTCGCCGACGCCCTCGAGCCCATCATCGAGACGCTCACCGGCGACAAGGCCCGCCCCACCCGCAAGCCCACGCTCCTGACCACGCGCGATATGTGGCGCGAAGCCGTGGCCTTGGCGCCGAACCGACTGGCGGCCGTCGACGGCGACCGCCGTCTCACGTTCGCTGAAGCCGATGCGCTGACCGAGCGGATCGCGTCCCATCTGGCCGAACTCTCCGGAGTCGCCAGCCCGAAAGTCGCCGTCTTCCTGCCCAACTGCCTGGAGTACTTCCTCCTGTACTGGGCTGTGGCCCGCCTGGGCGGCGTCATTGTGCCCCTCAACACCTGGATGAAGAAAGACAGCCTGGCGGGCATCTATCGGAACGTCCGGCCCGAGATACTGGTCGTCCGCTCACCGTCCGACGCCGCGCCGCTGGAAGCCGCCGCCGCGCTGCCGCCCAAGGCGATCCTGGCGCTCGAGCCGCGGGACTCCGGGATGGCAGACTGGAAGACGCTGCTGCGCGAGACACCCGCCCTACCCCTGGCGCCGATCGATTCGGACGCGCTGTCGATCATCATGCACACCTCCGGGACCACCGCGACGCCCAAGGGCGCCATGATGCGGCATTCCGACCTGATGTTCAACGTGATGGCGGCCATCGCGGCCCACCAGTTCAGCGAGCGCGACGTCCACTTGCTGGTCAACCCGATGTTCCACTGCACCGCCCTCTATAGCTCGTTGCCGACCGCGGCCTACACCAAGACGCCGGTGATCATCGCCACCCCGCGGGATCCTGCGCATCTTCTTGAACTGGTCCAGCGCGAGCGGATCACCACGTTCCTCAGCATCCCCTCGGTCTTCCATCAACTGCTCAAGGTCAAGGATCTTGCATCGTACGACGTGTCTTCCCTGCGCGTGATCGCCTATGCCGGCAGCCCCATGCCGGTCAGCGCCATCCGCAAGTTGCAGCAGCAGATCCCCGGGGCGGAACTGCACAACTTCTTCGGACTGACCGAAACCATCAGCATGACCCATGTGTTGACCGGCGAGGAAGCCAAGCAACGCCCCGACTCGATCGGCCGCCTGCTCCCCTTCGTGGAAGCCAGAATCGTGGACGAGCGCAATGTTGAAGTGGCGCCCGGCACGGTGGGAGAACTGCTGTTCGCGCGGGAAAACGTGATTCCGGGCTACTACCAAGATCCCGGGCGCCTGGAGCAGGCCATAGTTGAACTGGGCGGGCGTCAGTGGTTCCGCACCGGCGACCTGGCGATGACTGACGCGGAGGGTTATTGCTTCATCCGGGGACGGAAGAAAGACATGATCATCGTCGGCGGCGAAAACGTGTTTTCGTCCGAAGTCGAGGCGGTCCTGATGACGCACAGCCACGTGGAAGAAGCCGTGGTCAAAGGTGTACCCGCAACCGGTGCAAGTGCCTTCCTCGGCGAGCAAATCGAAGCCTACGTGGTGCGTTCGGATGCGGCATTGACCGACCAGGAACTCCGCCGCTACGCGTTCGAGCACCTCCCCAGCTACAAAGTTCCGTCCCGGATCGTCTTCCTGACCGCCCTGCCGCGAAATCCTGCAGGCAAAGTTGTGAAGGATGAACTGCGGGCACCGTGAGCCGGGTATCCTAGGCGGCCTCGTCCCTATTCACGATCTGGTCCGCTTCTTTCAGTACGGCCAGTTCGGGGTAGTCGTATCGTGATGGGGAATGGTGGTTCCCAATAATGTTCTTCACGATCTCTATCTTGTCGGGCGGAAAGCCAATGGAGCCCAGCAGGTCGCCGGCAACCGGCGGGCCATACTCTTCCTGGGTCATACCGTTGTTATACCCGAGCTTCTCCTCTGACACCTTGATGCCGACGTCATGCAGGAGGGCAGAGGCGATGACAACGTCCGCGTCGCAGCCGGGATGACTGCCCATGATGTGCTCCGCATGGTGGAGGACGCGTAGAGCATGCTCGATCCGCCGGTCGTCGCTTCCGAAAAATCGCGTCAGGACTCGCACCAGTTGCGCTCGCAGGTATTTCATATGAGGCGTTTCACATAGATCAACTTGTCGTCACCCTTGTCGTAGAAGTCCTTGAGCCGGGCTTCCAACTCGAACCGGTTTGAATCGTAAAATTGGCGGGTCGGGGCGTACTGCTCCTTTGCAGACGTTTCGGCATAAAGGCTGGTGCCACCCAACTGGCGGACGTTCCTGTACGTCTCATCCAACAACCTCCTGCCAACCCCCTTGCCCCGGAAATCGTTGTGGGTGGCTATCCAGAACAGGTCAAAGCTCGACTGGGTGCAGGCGATCGGTCCATAGCAGGTGTAGCCGACAGTCACGCCATCCGCCTCCGCGAAGACAAAATGGTACCCGCTCTGTTCGCCTTCCTGCAGCCTTTCAACCACGAGTTCCACAGCAACCAGGACCTCATGGTCGTGGAAGAAACCGGTCGATTCGACGATGTCTTCGATTCGTTTTATGTCCTCGGTCCTGGGCAGTGTACGAAATGTTATTTCCATGGTGCTCCCGGTTGGTTGATCCATGCTATATCTTCCGTTCAACGGCGGTTCGGGCGACGGTTTCGATGGCGATGGCGGCGAGGGCGGCCCCGTAGTCGAGATCAATGTTCGCCATCGTGTCCTTCGTGTCGTGATAGCCGGTGCGGTTGATGTCGTAATTCTCCATGAAGAGAACCACCGGAGCCCAGACATCGGAGAAGATCTGGCAGTCGGTGTTGAACAGCGAACTGTATGGGTTGAAATGGGTGCGGATCTCGCCGTCCAGGGGCAGAAAAGCCGCTGTCGCGGGGATTGCACCCGTGTCATCGCAACGCGTGCCCCGGGGCAGGTGCCGGCGTCCCTGAGTCCCGTTCCATTCAGGCACGCGGGAGTTCCAGAGCATGTTGGCGAGATGGGCCTGAAAGGCGATCCTCAGTGAACCGGCCGACTTTCCGGGGGAAATCTGGAAGATGTCGCGGCCGTCGTCGCGGTTGTGGGCGATCATGTCCATCACGAACACCCCCTTGACCGCGGTCTTCGAGAGGTCAAATGGCGGGGCGCCGTTGACATGGAGTTTCAGGTTCTTCTCGACGAGCCGTTGGCAGAAATTCCGTGCCCCCATGCAGTCCGAGGGGAATTCCTCGCCAGTCAGGTGCAGCAGCCAGACATCGCGTTCCAGCCTGCCTTCCTTTGCCAGTTTCAGGAAGATAGGGGCCGCCTGCAACAGGGTGGCCGAGGCGGAGTGATTGTCATCGGCGCCGTGTGCCGAGATGCGGGCGCCGGTCCCGCCCCGGTCCTTCGCATATACATCCTCCATATAGGCGGTGTCATAGTGGTCGCCCATCACGACGGCCTCGGATCGGTTCCTGCCCGGTATGACCACCAGGATATTCCGTTCGTAGGAGTGCCCCTCGTGGTCGCGTTTCCAGCCGCCGAAGGCTTGGAACTCGTGCACGGTATCCCAGTTGAAGGGCACTTCCCCGACCATGGCAATACCTCGCATACCAGCCGCTTCAATGGCCTGGCGGTGGCGCTCGATCAGGTAGTCCCCCAACTGTTCCAGATCCCTGTACTGGTGGACGATGCTGCTCAGCGTAACCGAGTCCAGAATGCAGTCGGCGTTATCCTGGTTGAGGAACTTGCCATGTGCCAGATCATGGATGTCACGCCACCATTCTTCCTCAAATTCACGGCGGGCCGTCATCGGGTAGGTAATCGCTGCGGGCAGCCCCATTTCAGCAGGCTCAAGGATTCTATCTAATTCAACCCTCATGGCCCGGGCCGATTCAGGTGAGTCTGCATGCGTGCCAAGATCCCCAAGCCAGGCATCAAGGGTTTGGTGCTTGGCAATGTGGATCGTGTGTTCTGCAAAACTCCGGGGCAGCGGCTTTCGGCCCAGTTTTTCATAGGCCTCGAACAAGGCAAGCAGATTGAGGGTGGTCTGGCGCGCAAAATGGTCGTGCGGGGATCTGAACCGGGTCACGGCCGCAAGATAGTGTGGCCGCCACCGGATGCGGGGATAGAGCGTTACCGGGCTGAGGTATTCCCTGTCGTCCGGTGCATAGGCGGCCAGCGTGCCCTGAATTCCATTGTGCAGCAGTTCGATTTCATCCGTGGTGGATGCCAGGTAGGCCATCAAGGGCCTGTGCCAATACACCCGGTGCCTGCCTGCGCGCATGGGGGGGAAGAAGAAACGATACCCGAACAAGCCGCCTTTCAACACGGTGGCTTCGGCACGGAGCACATCGCGGCGGCCGGCGCCCGGGCCATCGAGAATGAGATTGTGATCGTGATCCCACAACTGGCAATTGCGGGCCAGCGGCTTGTCATAGAGCCCCATCGAGTCGAGTTCAGTGCTGAACAGCGCCTTCACAAGTCCCGCCATCCGTTGGCCCTGCTGATGCTCCAGTTCGTCCTGATCGCGATGCAGCCTTTGCCACCGGTGTGTTCGGTGATAATGATGGTGGAGCAATTCCCTCTGGATAGGAATCTGCTGCTGACCGGCATGTGCCTCATGGAACCAGCCTGATTGCGGCACCCGAATGCCGCCGAGGCCGGTGTTGCGGGCAACCAGGTGCTGGAGTGGCAGTTGTCCGGCCAGAGCGTACTGCTTCGCGAGATGTTGATACGGGGGCATCCCCCAGAACACCAGGCTGCCGGGGAAGGGCAAAAGGTGCAACCCGCCCGCCAGGTACTTTTCGGTCACCTCCCGCGGAAGCTCCGCGAACGGCTTGAAAGTGAGCAGATACCTGGCCTTGTCAGGATTGCGGTCCGGGGTTGCCGCGAGCTTCCTGGCCCACGAGGGGAGCACGTCAGCGTTCACGGGCAGGATCCGGAAGCCGTGACTCGCAAGCTCCGAACTGCCGCGAATTTCCTCGCCATAGGCATTCTTCAGGATGTCCACGAACACCTGCATGGCCGCGTTGGCGGGTATCTCAATCCCCGGCGCCGAGTAGAATCCTTTCCAGAATGCGGCTTCAGGCTCCTCGATGCTGTTCCCGAAAAAAGTCCAGCTTACCCGCCCCTTGTCATCCTGGGTGCGGGAGAGCATGAGAGGCAACAGGGTGACGTAACGCTCGTGGCGCAACTGGCCGGCCTTTTGTGCGAGCGCCTCCGGCCAGTAGGGGTTGTCCCTGAGGTTCTGGTTGTCATGCCCGGCAATAGGGTACGCCGGCTCACCACGACCGAGCTTGATCAGCTTGCGCACGATCTCGGTGCCGATATGCCGCATCCCGGGCCGGATCTCGGTTTCCTCCTCAAGTTCCGATATCGCCCAGCCGAACGGATCGGCCTCATCCAGCACGCCCGGGTCGACTTCGGCCGAAGGTCCGATCCCGATGAAAGGCCCCGGCATGAACTCGGAATACGCCGGGATCGGGAAGTCGCCTTCGTGCTCGAACCAGGGGTGGCCTGTGAGCAGGGCCTGCCAGCCCTTTGAACCCGCATTCTTCCCTAGTTCGGCCATAGCGGGATTCTTGTCCCTCCCGGTCCCATTTCCAAGCAGTTTCTGACTCTCACCATTCCTTTACGGGAATCCCGGGGTACGAGTTCTTTGGCCCTGCGGGACCAACTTGCGCAGCCCGGTCATGTGGACCCAGCGCGGGGCACAAACTGCCGGAAAAAGCGGGCTTCTTCCCTCGCGGCAAGCATGAATTGCTCCGGGGCCACGTGGAGTTCGCAGTGAACCGACACGGGGCCCGCAAAACCGGCAGACCGCAGGACACCGAAGACCGCCGTCCAATCGACCATTCCCCGTCCGGCCTGGACCCAGGTGGGACGGACGCTGCCGTGGCCATTCTTTGGAACGCGCTCCAGCACGACATCCTTCACCGCGACTATGCTCAAGTAGCGGCGAACCATGGCGGATGCTGTCGCGAATTCCTCGCCCTCAACCACCAGATGGCTGGGATCGAGGTAGGCGCCGAGGCACGCCGGATCGAATCCCTCCAACAGGGCCGCCAGACCCGCCGCGTTGAGGCCCATGTGGCGCTCGCTGTGGGTGTGGTAACAGATCTTCACGCGGTGCCGCCGCGCCATGCGCTCCCATTCCACGAAAATGCCCCGGATGCGACGCACCTCGGCCGGGTAGTCAAGCGGCTCCGGATCGAACGTGAAGTACCCGAGCTTGAGCAGCCGAATGTCCGCGCGGTCCATCGCCGCCAGCAGCGGCTCCGCCGTGGGGTGCGACGGCTCGAGCAAATCGAAGTTGCCGGTGACCATGGGAATATCCAGGCCGGCTTGGCGGCACCGCGCCGCCGCCCTCGGGAGTTCGTCTGCGGCGTTGTCCGGATTCACGACATACCCGGGACGAACGCACAGGTCGAACCCGTCGAGCAACCATGTCTGCGCCAATCCGATGAGTTCGTCGACCGTCTTATCCTTCAGCATCTTTGAAAAGAGTATCAGTTTCATGGCGCCTTACCCTTTCATCTCGAATGCACGCTACCCGGTCGCCAGGCTTGAAGTCGGCGGCCCCAGGGCCGACGTCCAACACGCAGCCGGCGTTGGAATACCCGAATACTCTCAGTTCCCGGGCTGGATCGGGCTCATCCCGCTGGTCGCGCAGTCCGCGTCAGCCCCGAATTCGGTCCCGGGACTCACGAGCGAGGCATGTACCTAGACCAACACCACGCCGGGGTTTAAGTCCGGCACGGCCTATTCGACCAACACAATCCGCCCGTCGCCGGTCAAAGCCGCCACCTTGCGTTTTCGCTTCAAGGACCACTGCCTTTCTGTGTTGGGATATCAATGAGGGGCATTCCGCCTCCCATGGGCCATGGCGCGAGTTTGCCCGCGAAGACTGTCCTTCGCCGTCCGTTACTGGCGTCACTATACTGTGGGGCAGGTGAGCATTCCAACCGATTTGGCGATGGGCTCCCGGACTACATTCCCTCAAGATGCTTGGCGGCATGGGAAGAAGCACTGCCGGAAAGTGGAAATCCGGCAATGGGATATAGGCGAAAATATGGCTGACTTTCGATAGTAGTCCGTCAAGAATACCGCCTATGGCAAATCGGGTAGGCCGCAGCGGGGCATCCGCCAGGGAAATGGCAGACGGACGCAGGAAGCAAATCAATATCCTCCTGCTGGTGGTGCTTGGCGTTGCTGTAGTCTATTTCCTGCTTCTCGGCACTCACCTGGGCATAGTCGGATTGCTGGTGCTCATCTTCACCTTCAAGATCGTGATGGACCACCTGACGGATGTCATCAAAATCCACAGGAAGCGGGAGAGGAATGCCCTGCGGGGAGCCGAAGGTGAAGACAGGGTTGCCGAGATCATGGAGAGCCTGCCCGATGGCTTCCATGTGTACCACGATGTCGATACAGGCAGAGGTGACATTGACCACGTACTGATCAGCCCCGAAGGCGGGGTCTTTGTGGTCGAGACCAAGGCCCATGGCGGCAGAGTGACGTTCGAACGTGGGCAAATGCTCATCAATGGCAGGAGGCCCGAAAAGGACTTCATCGTTCAAGCCCTGCGAAACACCTACTGGGTCCGGGATGAGATAAAGCGGCAAACGGGCAAGGAAGTATGGGTCCATGTCGCCCTGGTCTTTGCCAACGCATTCGTGGATGAACATGGTCCCATCAGAAGCGTCCAGGTCATGAACCGCAAATACCTTGGAGCCTTCATAGATCGCAACCGGCCAAGGCAAATCGACAGTGGGCTGGCGCAACAAGTGAGTTTCTGATCTTCTGAGTTTAGAAGGTAGGTACGTATGGCAAAACAGACAACCCAACGTAAACCAAGTAAACCGCAGAGCGGCGGGAAGTCCTTTGCCTGTCCTTACCCCTTCAAATGGGTCTTTCAATTCGAGATTGCCCTCCAAGGGATCGAACCAACGATCTGGCGACGAATCCAGGTGCCTGACTCCTATACGTTCTGGGATCTGCATTGCGCCATAACCGATTCCTTGGGCTGGCTGGACTACCACCTGCATATGTTCACCATCAAGAACCCCAAGACGGGCAAGACGGATCAGATCGGAAGCCCTGACGATGAGGGGTTTGACGAACCCCAGACACTTCCCTGCTGGGAACATCCGCTTGGGGAATACTTCACAGAAGAGAACACGACCTGCGATTATCTTTACGACTTCGGGGATGATTGGCATCACTCGGTCATCCTGGAAAAGCCCCTCCCCAAGGAAGAGGGCGTCATCTATCCAAGGTGCATTGGCGGGGAACGAGCCTGTCCGCCTGAAGATGTCGGTGGACCTCCTGGTTACAAGCAGTTCTTGAAATCCGCCGCCTACCTGAATGCCGCTGAGCATGATGACGTGATGAAATGGGTGGGCGGGTCGTTCGATCCCGAATGGTTCGACCTGAGCCTTGTGCGGTTTGGCGACCCAAGGAAACGCTTTGGAGTCGCCTACTGCGATAAGCCGGTCCCCAAGGGCATGAGGATGGTTCAGTATCACCAGATGAGGAGGTAGCCGGCACTCGCTCCACGCCAATTCAGTTCACAGTGGCCTGACTTTCACTACACTTTCCAATATGAAGAAAGGAGTTTCCTGGGAATGACAACCGACACCTTAACGCCTGACCAAGTGGATCTGTTGAAACGGTGGCAACGAGGAACCCGCCTTTTGCAGGTGGCGCACATCCTGTCTGCAAACAGCACTCACCGGCTTAATCGCCTATTCGGTATTAGCGTTGTTATCCTCACAACAATCGTGGGCACTAGCATCTTCGCTTCGATTGACGCAAAGATCGCAGTCGGTATGCTCAGCATGGCAGCCGCCGTCGTGTCGAGCTTGCAGCTCTTCCTCCGCCACGATGATGTTGTGCTGCGGCACAAACAGGCATTCGCCCAATATGGCCAACTACGTCGTGAAATCGAACAGTACCTCGCCTGTCCGCCTAGTACACCGACCGAATTCTGCACTGTGGTCAAAAGTCTCCGCACACGTTGGGATGACACAGATAGGGAGGCTCCCCCTTTGCGTCAGCGCATACACGATAAAGCGATCAAGCAAATAGCCGAACATGATGCCAAGCGAGCAAAAGACATTGCGCCAACGCCATGAGCGCCAAGGCTGCAAAAGGCAGTCCTGAGCAGTTGAAGCACCGACAGGCGTTTGACCGGTTGAAACGTAGTCTCCGCCACTCTACCCCATCGCCGGCCCGAGCCACTGACGTTGCCGCCCCTAAAGCCTCCGAAGCCCCCGAATTCGCTGAATCCCATGAAACGATGGAGCCCCAGGCACCAACACGACCGACAAGACCCCTGCCTTCCCCACCAGACCCCCTGAAGTCTCAATCGCCATCGTCACCGCAAACCTCGCCTCCTGCTAATCCCGCCAACCATGGGGTTGCCTTTGCCGTTCGGGAGCCCATGATGTGCGAGATCTGCCAGAAGCCGACAACGAAGTGGCTTTCCTACAAGCCAGAGGCCAAGACGTGCATTTGTTGGGATTGTGCGTATTCCGGGACGATCCGGACACTGAAACCGGGATCAAAGCGGACACCTAATCCGGGATGTAACCGGACAGGCAAACCGGGATGATACCGGACAGTTTTGGGGTGTGACCGGAATGGGTGTCCGGCACGATCCCGGAATGAGGGAAGCGAAGAGGGTAGCGACGCTGGAGAACTGAGACGTACTGTCTCACCTTTCTAAACTGGAAAGGGGAGACGGATGTCGAGAAAGCAGTTATCCATGCGGAAGATCAGTGAAGTGGCGAGGCTGAAGGCTTCGGGGCTGAGCGTGCGGCAGATTGCGCGCAGTTGTAACGTGGCGCGCAGCACGGTGGCGGATTACCTGGAGCGGCTTGCGGACTGCGGGTTGGACTGGCCGCTACCGCCGGAGTTGACGGAAGAGGAGTTGGAGGGTCGGCTGTTCCGGCAAGCGCAGACGCGCGGGCGGGATGTGGAGCGACCGGTTCCGGAGTGGCCGAAGATCCACAAGGAACTGCAGCGGCGTGGCGTGACACTGAGGCTGCTGTGGGAGGAATACCGCGAGACGTATCCTGAGGGGTACGGGTACAGCCAGTACTGCGAGCACTATCGGCGCTGGGGCAAGACGATCGAGGTATGCCTGCGGCAGACGTACCCGGCTGGGGAACGGCTGTTTGTCGACTACGCCGGCATGACGATGCCGGTGAATGATCCGGCCGGCGGCGAGGTGGTCTACGCCCAGGTCTTTGTGGCGGCGTTGGGGGCGAGCCATTACCTGTACGCCGAGGCGACGTTCAGTCAGCAACTGCCCGATTGGATTGACTCACACATCCGCACCTTGGAACGACTGGGCGGGGTGCCCGCGATCCTCTCCCCCGACAACCTGAAGAGCGGGGTCACGCGGGCCTGCCGGTACGAACCGGACGTGAACCCGACCTATCTGGACATGGCGCGGTTCTACGGCGTGGCGGTGATCCCCCGGCGGCCCCGCAAGCCACGCGACGGCGCCAAGGTGGAAAGCGGCGTGCAGATCGTCGAGCGCGAGGTGCTGGCGCCTTTGCGCGATTACACGTTCTTCTCACTGAACGAGTTGAACCAGGCGATGTGGGCGCGGCTGGAGACGGTCAACCAACGCCCCTTTCAGAAGCTGGATTACTCCCGACAGGATCTGTTCCTGGAACTGGACAAGCCGGCGTTGAAGCCCTTGCCGGGCACGCGGTATGAACTGGCCGACTTCCTCCAACCAACGGTCAACATCGACTACCATGTTGAAGTCGTCGGGCACTACTACAG
>CAITUY010000090.1 GCA_903895695.1 uncultured bacterium | reverse complement strand
GTCGCCGCATCCGCTCGTCCATGAAAGCATTCAGCGCCGTGAACTTCCGCCTCACTTGCTCAACCAAGGCTGCATCTGTCATGCACCCAGTTCAACACATCCACTCCACTTGCTCAAGTTATTATTGCGCGACGCCTTAGCGTCGCGCCTGGCGTCTTTTGGACCAGCGGCGGGACGGGCACGATTTACAATGGATGGAGTAACAACTATCCCGTGACCTTGACGGTGGCGGCGAACCCGGCGATGCATACCAACTCCGTACCTTACAACTATGGTACGTACGCCATGGCTCTTGGCACCCCCGTGACGAACATTATGCCGCTCATTTCCGAGCAGACCGCTTCGACGCGGTATATCTGCTACGGCTATAACCTGACCAACGACGTGGGAACGGTCATGGGGAGCAGCGGCGATACGCAGGCGGTCTTCACCGTGAACACGAACCTCACGCTCGTTTGGAACTGGACCAATCAGTGGTACCTCACGACCACGTGGGGAGGGAACGGCGGCCTGCTGCAGGACATGAGCGGTTGGTACACGAACGCCGTTCAGGTAACGGTCACTGCCACGGCGGCCGTCAATTACGCGTTTTCATCTTGGACCGGTTTGGGCGTGCCGTCGGGCCATGGCACGGACAATCCCATCACCGTGACGATGGACTCGGCCCGCCCCATTAACGCCAACTTCGTCAGCACGCTGCCCACGCCCCGCAGTTGGAACGGCACGGGCGTCTGGCTCAGCGCCACGAACTGGACCCCGAACGGGATTCCCGGTACGAACGATGCGCTCACCATCCAGTCGGGCGTGTGTGTACTCGCCGACCCCACCCCCGTGAATTCCGTGGTCGTGAGTAACGGGGCAACGCTGCTGTTCACCAACTGGAACAACACCCTGAGCGTTTCGACGCTGACGGTGCTTTCGAATGGCACGATCACGTGCGCGGCGTGCAATACGAATGCCGCGCCGGGCAACTCGAACCGGGTCAACATCAGTTGTTCGACGTTCACCCTGAACGCTTACGGTCTGGTGGACGTGAACGGGATGGGATACGTGGGCGGCTACAATGGGACACCCGGCCAAGGGTCGGATGGCGGCGGAGGTACCACTATATCCGGCGGCGGCGGCGGCAACGGTGGCGTAGGTGCGGGATCGGCTCATGGCAGCGCAGGAGGCCTGGCGACGGGTTCGGCGTATGTGCCGCTCGTGCCCGGCGGCGGCGGCGGCGGCGGAACGGTCGGCTCCTATTACCAGGGCGGCAATGGCGGCGGCGCCGTCATAATTCAGGCGGCCAACCAGATGACGATCAATGGAACGGTGAGGGCAAACGGAGTGACCCCGACCACCGGCGGAAAGAACGGCGGCGGCGCGGGCGGGAGCATCTACCTGACGTGCAACACGCTGGTGGGCAACGGGACGATCCAGGCGAACGGCGGCTCGGGGGTCGACACCGAGGCGGGCGGGGCCGGCGGCGGCCGGATTGCCGTGGTCTACAATTCGGCGTCCCAGGCGGCGCTCGGCGCGCAGCCGACGGTGACGTTCTCGGCGGGGCCGGGCCCGTCCGGCATGTCGGGGCAGCAGGCGGGCACGGTCTATCTGCCCAACAGCGTATTCTTCCCCGATCGTGTCTCGGATCTTCTGCAGGGCTCGATGCGCATTTATGGCGTGACCAACTGGGGACCCATCAACGGCACAGTGAGCAACGCGGCCCTGAAATTCGAGGATGCCTCATTCACGTTGAGCGTCGCCAGTAACCTGTTGATCACGGCATCCGGCACTCTCGATATGACCAACTTTACGTGCGCCGTGAATGGCAACGTTCTGGTGACCAACAGCAGCACGCTGATCTTACGTTCCGGGCCGACCAACACGCTTGCACCGCGGTACGGTGGACTGCTGGACGTGGCGGGCAATATTGCGCTGGCCTCGAACTGTTCGCTCTACGTCTGGTCCCACCCGACCAACGGCGGCTCGGTCCGGGTGCACGCCCTGAACTTGGCCCTGCTGCAGGGCGCTCAGATCAATGCGGATGGGACCGGGTATGCGGCGGGCTATGGACCCGGGCACGGCGGCGACTCCAACAGCGGCGGCGGCGGCGGCTACGGTGGCGCAGGCGGAGCGGGGAGTCACCCCGGGTCCACGGGCGGCTCGCCCTACGGCACATCCAACGAGGTGCCGTTGCGCTGCGGCAGCCCCGGCGGAAGGGGTGGCTCGGGGCTTTTCGGCCCGGGCGGCGGCCTCGTGTGGCTGGAGCTCGACAGCCAGTTGGCCTTGAGCGGGTTGATCACCGCCAACGGCAAGACACCTGCCGGGTATGGCGGCGGCGGTTCGGGCGGCGGCATTTATATTCATTGCGCAGTCTTGGTCAATACGCCTTCCGGTCAGCTTCTGGCCAATGGGGCGAACGGCGGAGCGGAGAGCGGTGGCGGGGGCGGCGGCCGGATCAATGTCTGGCGTCTGTACCAGCTCGGCGACCGGACCTATCTGGGAAGCGTGAACTCCGGGACGAGCAACGGGAATGCAAGCGCTGCCGGCACCCTGGGAACGACCTACTGGTCCATGCCGGCCTGCAGCGTGTTCACGATCCAATAAAGGCTGGAAGGACCCGAAGCGGGCGGCAAGCGGTCTGTCGGACTTGCGTTCCCGCGCGTCCCTCTCAGCCTCTACCGGCCGGGGACGGCCGGCTCCAAATCTGGAATTCCACCGGGAGCCGGCGGTCCTCCGCCGGTAGGTCCCTTGGTACACACGCAAAGCCCGGCCCACTGCTATCCGGTCGCTATGAACAGATCCCGTGCAGGCATTACCCGCAGAACTGCATTGCCCCCTCCCGGCGCTCTTAGGGCGGATGCGGCTGGAGGCATAAGAAGCGAGAGGAGAGCGGGATAGAAGAAAAGGCGGGACATGCGCGGGCTTATTTGTTCTACTCTGGGCATGAAGCCTACGCGCAGGGTTGAGGTCTCGGCGTCGGAACAAGAG